>NZ_JBNFOF010000100.1:0-10976 GCF_057364645.1 Janibacter sp. CFPM2_SD2 | reverse complement strand
GGCTCGCGGCCGGGCTGTCCGCGCTCGAGGCCGCCGGCTCGACGGCCGAGTGGACGCTGCTCGCCTCGTGCGACCTCGCCAAACCCCCTCCCGGCACTCGGGCGGCTGCTCGCGGCGTGGTCCTTCGCGTCCGCAGCGACGAGGTCACCACCGACGGGCACGACGGCTGGTGCCTCGCCGACGCCGACGACCGTCCCCAGTGGCTGCTCGGCATCCACCGCACGAGCGCGTTGCGCCAGGGGCTCGAGCGACTCGGCTCGCCGCGCGACCGGTCGCTGCGCGAGCTCTTCGCGGAGGCGACGCTCGTCACCCTGCCGGCGAGCCGCGACGACGTCGCCGACATCGACACCTGGGCCGAGCTGGCCCGGTGGGCCGAGCGGCTCGAACACCCGCAGGAGCCCGCGTCGGAGCCCGGGCAGCAGGAGGAGCGATGAGCCCGCAGACCGAGGACCAGCAGGCGCAGGAGCGCTGGGCCGACTGGATCGAGCAAGCCTGTGCCGCACTGGGGCTCGACCCCGAGTCGGTCGACGTGCGCAGCATCCTCGACATGACGAAGACGATCGCCCACGGCTTCGAGCGCCCGATGGCGCCGGTCGGTGCCTACGTCCTCGGTCTCGCCGTGGGCCGGCTGCAGGAGCAGGGCCGCCCCGTCGACCTCGACGCCCTGCGCACCACGCTGGAGGCGACCCTGCCGGGGGCCGACGACACCGACGAGCCGCAGGAGCACCGATGAGCCGGGCCACGATCCGCTACTTCGCCGGGGCCGCGGAGGCCGCCGGCACCGACGAGGAGCAGCTCGACGGAGCGACCATCGGCGAGGTGCTGGCCGCTGCTCGCCGCGCGCACGACGACCGCCTCGCCGAGGTCCTCGAGCGGTGCTCCGTGCTGCACGCGGGCCGCTACGTCGACGACGACGACACCCCCGTCACGGACGGCGCGACGATCGACGTGCTGCCGCCCTTCGCCGGGGGCTGATCGGGCCGGGGGATGATGACGGCTCAGCCGCCGATGGCGCTCATCGGTCGCGGCGGCTGGAGGAATCCGGGCTCGTCGATGCCGTGCCCGGGGCGCTTGCCCTGCAGGCACTCGTGGACGAGCGCGTGGATCTCGGACTCGCTCGCGCCCGCACGCAGCGGGCCGCGCAGATCGGTCTCGCCCCGCGCGAAGAGGCAGCTGCGCAGCTGCCCGTCGGCCGTCAGGCGCAGCCGGTCGCACGAACCGCAGAAGGGCATGGTCACCGACGCGATGACCCCCACCGTGGCCGGGCCGCCGTCGACGAGGAAGCGCTCGGCGGGCGCCGCGCCACGGCCGGGGACCTCCGTCAGGTCGAAGGCCGAGCGCAGGGACGCCAGGATCTCCTGGCCGGTGATCATCTCGGTGCGCTGCCAGGTGTGCCCGCCGTCGAGCGGCATCTGCTCGATGAAGCGCAGCTCGTAGCCGCGCTCGACCGCCCACCGGGTGAGGTCGACGGCCTCGTCGTCGTTGATCCCCCGCTGCAGCACGGAGTTGACCTTGACCGGCCGCAGCCCGGCGGCGTCCGCCGCGGCGAGCCCCTCGACGACGTCGTCGAAGCGGTCGCGACGGGTGATCTCCGCAAAGCGCTCCGGCTGGAGCGTGTCGAGGCTGATGTTGACCCGCGCCAGGCCGGCATCGGCCAGCGCGCCGGCGACCTTGGCCAGGCCCAGGCCGTTGGTCGTCATCGACACCTCGGGCTGGCCGCCCGGACCCTCCATCGCGCTGATCCCGGCGACGATGTCGACGACGTCGGGGCGCACGAGCGGCTCTCCACCCGTCAGGCGCACCTCGGTGATGCCGGCGCGGACGGCGGCCTCGACGAGGGTGAGCAGCTCTGGGGTGGTGAGCAGCTCGTCCTTGGGCAGCCAGGGCAGCCCCTCGGCGGGCATGCAGTAGGTGCAGCGCAGATTGCACTTGTCGGTCAGGGAGACCCGCAGGTCGCGGTGGACCCGGCCGTGGGTGTCGAGCAGCTCGCGCACCGTCAGCACCCCAACCCGGACCAGGCGTGGGAGCCGTCGGCCTCGAACTGCTGCTTCCACACCGGCAGCTCGTGCTTGATCGCCTCGACGACCGCACGGCAGAGCGTGAAGGTCAGGTCACGGTGGGCGCTGCCGACGGCGACGACGAGGGCGAGGTCACCGACGTCGAGGTCACCCACGCGATGCGTCGCCGCCACGTCCGCCTCGCCCGCGGGGTCGTGCTCGGCGACGGTCCGCGCGACGATCTGCTCGATGAGGGCGGGTGCGTCGGGGTGGCAGGTGTAGCGCAGCGCGACGACCCGGCCACTGGCCTCGGGGTCGTGGTCGCGCACCTGCCCGACGAAGCTCGTCACCGCGCCGTGCGTCGGGGCGTCGACCCGGGCGAGCAGGGCCGGCAGGTCGATGGGCTCGGCGGACACCCAGGCGGAGGCCGTCATCAGTGGTCACCGCCGGTCAGCTGGTCGAGGACGTGGTCGACGAGCGGGAGGAGGATCTCGAGGCCCTGGCGGACCCCCTTCGCGCTGCCGGGGAGGTTGACGACGAGGGCACCGGGGTGGTCGGGGGTGGCGTCGACGACCCCGACGAGACCCCGCGAGATCGCCGCGAAGGGGGTCTGCCTCGCCCCTTCGGCCCGCAGCAGCTCGGCGAGCCCGGGCACCTCCCGGTCCAGCACGGGGGCGGTCCCCTCGGGGGTGCGGTCCCGGGGCGTCACGCCGGTGCCGCCCGTGGTGACGACGAGGCGGTGGCCGCGGCGAGGGATGCGCGCAGGACGGCCTCGACCTCGGCGGCGCCGTCGGGGACGACGCTCGTCGTCACGTCGTGGCCCGCGGCCTCGAGCAGCTCGACGGCGGCGGGACCTGACAGGTCCTCGCGCTCGCCGCCGCTGACCCGATCGGACACGGTGATGACGTGCGACGTGCTCACCGGGCTCCCTTCGTTGACGTGTCGTCCAGTCTCTCAAACTCGGCGGGTAGCGCGACGGCCGGCCGCACCATGGACTGGTGCGACCGGCCGTCGGTCAGAGAATCTCAGAGACCCAGGTCGCGGCCGATGAGCTCCTTCATGATCTCGTTGGTGCCGGCCCAGATCTTGTTGATCCGGGCGTCACGCCAGGCGCGTGCCACGCGGTACTCGTTCATGTAGCCGTAACCACCGTGCAGCTGGACGCACTCGTCGAGGACCTTGCTCTGGGTCTCGGCCGCCCACCACTTCGCCTTGGCGGCGTCGACGGCCGTGAGCTTGCCCTCGGCGTGGGCCGCGACGCAGTCGTCGACGTAGGCCTGGGCCACCTCGATGCTGGTGACGAGCTCGGCGATCTTGAACTTGTTGTGCTGGAAGGAGCCGATCGGCTGACCGAAGGCCTTGCGCTCCTTGGTGTACTCGATCGTCTCCTCGAGGATCTGCGCAGCGTGGGCGACACAGCCGATGGCATTGCCCAGACGCTCCTGCGGGAGCTTCTGCATCATCGAGATGAAGCCCATGCCCTCGGGGCCGAGGAGCCGGTCCGCAGGGACACGCACGTTGTCGAAGAAGAGCTCGGAGGTGTCGGACTCGGGCTGGCCGACCTTGTCGAGCGGCTTGCCCTTGGTGAAGCCCTCGTCCTCCTTCTCGAGGACGAAGAGCGAGATGCCCTTGGCACCCTTGCTCGGGTCGGTGCGGATCGCGACGACCGCCAGGTCGCACTGGTGACCGTTGGTGATGAAGGTCTTCGAGCCGTTGATGATCCAGTCGCCGGAGCCGTCGTCGGCCTTGACCGCCGAGGACTTGAGGGCGGCGAGGTCGGAGCCACCGTTGGGCTCGGTCATGCCGATGGACAGGATCTTCTCGCCGGTGGCGACCTGCGGGAGCCAGCGCTGCTTCTGCTCCTCGGTGCCCAGCGCGACGATGTAGGGCGCGGTGATGTCGGCGTGGATGCCGAAGCACGAGGAGACCGCGACGTTGAACTTCGACAGCTCCTCGGCGAGGACGGCGTTGAAGCGGTAGTCGTCGATGCCGGCGCCGCCGAACTCCTCGGGGATGGTCAGACCGAAGAAGCCCTGCTTGCCGGCCTCGAGCCACACCTCACGCGGGATCGAGTGCTCGGCGATCATCGACTCGGCGCGGGGCACGAGGTTGCGGTCGACGAACTCCTTGACGGAGCTGCGGAAGGCCTCGTGGTCCTCGTCGTAGATGTTGCGGGGCATGTGTCCACCTCTTCTGGGACGTGACGTGCGGTACGGACTAAGCGCTTGCTTAGTCTCGCGCCCAGCAGGCATGCTGTCAACCGTGACGACGCCGACACCCTCCCTGCCCGAGCACAGCAACCCGACGGTCGTGCGTCTCTTCGAGGCGGCCGCGGACGCCTTCGCCGACAAGGGATTCCACGCGACGACGACGCGCGACATCGCCTCGCGCGCCGGCCTGTCCCCGGCGGGTGTCTACGTCCACTTCGCGAGCAAGGAGGACCTGCTCTTCCAGCTCAGCCGCGTCGGCCACGAGGGGGCGCGTGACGACCTCGCCGCCGCAGCAGCCCGCGCCGACTCCCCCACCGAGGCCCTCGCCCACGTCATCTCGGCCTTCGCCCGCTGGCACGCAGAGCAGCACCAGGTCGCGCGGATCGTCCAGTACGAGTTCCGCCACCTCTCCCCCGAGCACCAGCGCGAGGTCCTCACGCTGCGCCGCGAGATCGACGGCGTCGTCGAGCAGATCATCGCGGCCGGTGTCGAGGCCGGCGACTTCGAGGTCGAGGACGTGCGCGCCACGGCCCTGGCCGCCCTCTCCCTCGTCGTCGACGTCGCCCGCTGGTACCACCCGGGCATCAAGCGCACGACGCCCGAGCACATCGGGCGCACCTACGGCGCCCTGGCCCTGCGCCTCGTCGGGGCGCGCGCCAGCTGACCCACCCCTTCGTCGACAACTCGTCAGGACTCCCACCGGACTTCGTCAGCTCGAGACGCACCGGGCTCGGCCCAGCCCTAGCGTGCGATGTGGCCCACCCCACACCGAGGAGTCCGCATGCACCCGTCCCGCCCCATGGCGACCACCGCCATCGCCCTCGCCCTCGCCGCCGTCGCGGCCCCGTCGCCGGCGACCGCCGCGCCCGGCGACAGCTATGTCGCGCTCGGCGACTCCTACTCCTCGGGGACGGGGACGCGCCAGTACATCTCCGACGGGACCGAGTGCCTGCGCTCGACACTCGCCTACCCCTCGCTCGTCGCCGCTGCGGGTGACCTCGACCTCGACCTGCGGGCCTGCAGCGGCGCCACGATCTCCGACGTGACCACCACCCAGCTGTCGGCCCTGTCCACCGAGACCGACCGGGTGAGCATCTCCGTCGGCGGCAACGACGCGGGCTTCGCCGACGTGCTCACCGAGTGCGCGATGCCGGGCTGGGCGAGCGACTGCCAGGGCGCGATCGACGGGGCGCAGAGCTTCGTCAGCACCACGCTGCCCGGCCGGCTGACGACCCTCTACTCCTCGATCCGCAGCAAGGCCCCCAATGCCGCGGTCGTCGTCGTGGGCTACCCGCGCATCTTCATGGGCGAGGACTGCAATGCCCTGACGTGGTTCGCCCCCGAGGAGCAGACCCGGCTCAACGAGATGGCCGACCTGCTCAACTCCCGCCTGCGCACGGCTGCACAGGAGGCCGGCTACACCTTCGTCAACCCGACGAGCGCCTTCACCGGACACGCCGTCTGCGACGACCCCGAGTGGCTCAACGGCCTGTCCGACCCGATCGTCGAGAGCTACCACCCCAATGTCGCCGGGCACCGCGACGGCTACGCGCCCCTCGTGTCGGGCCCGATCACCGGCGCGACGCAGCAGGTCACCGCGAGCACGATCGAGCGGGCCACGTCCGGGGCCGACGAGCAGGCGCGGCGGCAGCGTGCGCGTGCCGACGTCGACCGCACCATCGAGCCGAAGACGGTGCGTCTGCCCGACCTCGACAGCCCTCGAGTGCGCCAGGCGGCGGCTCGTGCCGGCGTCGACATCGACTCTCCCGCAAGCGTGCTCGCGGCCGACCGCGCGTGGTCGGCACGGCAGGCGCGCGACCACGGCTGACCGCACATCACTCCACGACGACGCCGAAGGGAGCGAGCAGCCCGAGCGCGCCGACGGGGTCGACGCGCAGCCCGGCCAGCTGCGCATCGCGTGCATCGACGACGTAGTCGCGCGCGGTGCGCAGGTCGGCCTCGCGCAGGTCGACCCGCACGAGACGGGCCCCGGCCAGCGAGCAGTCGTCGACGACGGCCTCGCGCAGCACCGCCCCGTCGAAGTCGGCGTCGGTGAGGACGCACCGCTCGAAGCGCGCGCCCGTCAGGTCGAGCCCGCCGAAGCTGCCCATCGACAGCTGGCAGTCCACCCACGTGCACGGGTCTGGCGCGAGCACCGGCTCGCGCAGCATCGACCACGACGTGGCGAGCGCCTTGCAGCCGGTGAAGGTGCACCCGTCGAGCACCGAGTCGGGCAGCCGCACGCGCGAGAGGTCGACCTGCTCGACGCTGCACCCCTCGAGCCGCACCCCCGCGAGGCTCGCGCCCGCGAGGGACCCGCCGCGCAGGGTGCACCCGACCAGCTCGACACCGGTGAGGACCTCCCCTTCGTCCAGCGAACCGGTGAGCACCTCGTCGACGACGCTCGTGCGGCCGGCGACCTGGTCCAGGAGTGAGGGCATGGCGGCACGCTACCGAGGCGTGGCGACAATCGGCCGGGACGAAACTCGCTGGCGTCACGTGGCGAGCCGAGGCGATCATCGAGGGCATGGCCCACCTCGCGATGTTCGGCGTCGATGCCGTCAGCCACACCCTGCCCAGCCTGGAGATCCTCCGGGAGCTCGTCGCGCGCGGGCACCGGGTGAGCGTCGTCAACGACCCGCACCAGCGCGAGCTCGTCGAGGGCACCGGGGCGCGCCTCGTGCCGTGCACCTCGACCCTGCCGGACGGTGACTGGCCCAACGACCCGATCGCGGCCATGCGCACCTTCCTCGAGGACGCGATGCAGGGTCTGGAGCAGGTCCGGGAGCACTTCACCCGCGACCCCGCCGACCTGTACCTCGCGGACATCGGCGGCTACGGCGGGCGGGTGCTCGCCGAGGCGCAGGGAGCCCCCTTCGTCCAGCTCTCGCCCACCTATGTCGCCTGGGAGGGTTATGCGCAGGAGGTCGGCGACCAGGTGATGGCCCTGCCCGGAGCCGCGCAGTACCGAGCGGACTTCGCCGCCTGGCTCGAGCGTGCCGGGGCCACCACGCACGACCCGGACGCCTTCGCCGGCATCCCGCCGCGGGCCCTGGCCCTGGTCCCCCGGGCAATGCAGCCGCACGCCGACCGGGTCGACGAGCAGCGGGTCACCTTCGTCGGACCCTGCATCGGCGAGCGCGTCGACCAGGGCTCGTGGCAGCGCCCGGACGGTGCCGAGGTCGTCGTCCTCGTCTCGCTCGGCTCGAGCTACACCGACCAGCCGGACTTCTACCGCCAGTGCCTCGCCGCCTTCGGCGGCCGCACGGGCTGGCACCTGGTGCTGCAGGTCGGGCGACGGATCGACCTCGACGCGCTGGGCGCGATCCCCGAGGGGGTCGAGGTCCACCGGTGGGTGCCCCAGATGGCGATCCTGCGCGAGGCCGACCTCTTCGTCACGCACGCCGGCATGGGTGGGTGCGGCGAAGGACTGCTCACGGCGACGCCCATGGTCGCCGTCCCCCAGGACGTCGACCAGTTCGCCAATGCCGACACCCTCGTCGGGCTCGGCGTGGCCCGACGGCTCGACACCGCCGAGGCGAGCGCCGCCGCCCTGCGCTCCGCCGGCGACGAGCTCCTCGCCGGACCGCGAGGTCGCCGCCGCGGCTGGCCGAGCTGGCACATGCGGCACGGGCCGAAGGGGGCACCTCGCGGGCGGCCGACCTCATCGAGGCCGAGCTGCGGTAACGACGCGCGACGGGCGCTCGCCCCCGTCGTGGGAGCGAGCGCCCGTCGTCGTGCAGCGATGTCTCAGTCGCGGGTGAGGCGACGGTGGGTGACGCGGTGCGGACGCGCCGCCTCCTCGCCGAGGCGCTCGATCTTGTTGGCCTCGTAACCCTCGAAGTTGCCCTCGAACCAGTACCAGCTCGCGGGGTTCTCCTCGGTGCCCTCGTAGGCGAGGATGTGCGTCGCGACGCGGTCGAGGAACCACCGGTCGTGGGAGATGACCACAGCACAGCCCGGGAAGTCGAGCAACGCATTCTCGAGCGAGCCGAGGGTCTCGACGTCGAGGTCGTTGGTCGGCTCGTCGAGGAGCAGCACGTTGCCACCCTGCTTGAGGGTCAGCGCGAGGTTGAGGCGGTTGCGCTCGCCACCGGAGAGCACGCCCGACTTCTTCTGCTGGTCCGGGCCCTTGAAGCCGAACTGGCTGACGTAGGCGCGCGAGGGGATCTCGACCTGGCCGACCTGGATGTGGTCGAGCCCGTCGGAGACGACCTCCCAGACGTTCTTCTCCGGGTCGATGCCGCCGCGGTTCTGGTCGACGTAGGAGAGCTTGACCGTGTCACCGATGTCGACGACGCCCGCGTCGGGCTCCTCGATGCCGACGATGGTCTTGAAGAGCGTGGTCTTGCCGACGCCGTTGGGACCGATGATGCCGACGATGCCGTTGCGCGGCAGGGAGAAGGACAGGTCCTCGATGAGCACGCGGTCGTCGAAGCCCTTCTTCAGGCCCTTGACCTCGATGACCTTGCTGCCCAAGCGCGGGCCCGGCGGGATCTGGATCTCCTCGAAGTCGAGCTTGCGGGTCCGGTCGGCCTCCGCCGCCATCTCCTCGTAGCGCTCGAGTCGGGCCTTGTTCTTCGTCTGGCGGGCCTTGGGGTTGGAGCGCACCCACTCGAGCTCGTTCTTCAGGCGCTTGGCGAGCTTGGCGTCCTTCTTGCCCTGGATCTGCAGACGCTCCTGCTTCTTCTCCAGGTAGGTCGAGTAGTTGCCCTCGTAGGGGTAGAGCCGGCCACGGTCGACCTCGGCGATCCACTGCGCGACGTTGTCCATGAAGTAGCGGTCGTGCGTCACGGCGACGACGGCGCCCGGGTAGGACGCGAGGTGCTGCTCGAGCCAGAGCACGGACTCGGCGTCGAGGTGGTTGGTCGGCTCGTCGAGCAGGAGCAGGTCGGGCTTCTGCAGGAGCAGCTTGCACAGCGCGACGCGGCGGCGCTCACCACCGGAGAGCACGGTGACGTCGGCGTCCGGCGGCGGGCAGCGCAGGGCGTCCATCGCCTGCTCGAGCTGGGAGTCGAGGTCCCAGGCGTCGGCGTGGTCGATGTCCTCCTGGAGCTTGCCCATCTCCTCCATGAGCGCGTCGAAGTCCGCGTCGGGCTCGGTCATCAGCTCGGAGATCTCGTTGTACCGGTCGAGCTTGGCCTTGATCTCGCCGGCGCCCTCCTCGACATTGCCCAGGACGGTCTTGTCCTCGTTGAGCGGGGGCTCCTGGAGCAGGATGCCCACGGTCGCGCCCGGCTTGAGCTGCGCCTCGCCGTTGCTCGGCTGGTCGAGCCCGGCCATGATCTTGAGGATGGTCGACTTACCGGCCCCGTTGGGCCCGACCATCCCGATCTTGGCTCCGGGGAAGAAGGACATCGAGACGTCATCGAGGATGACCTTCTCGTTGTGCGCCTTGCGCGCACGGACCATGGTGTAGATGTAGTCGGCCATGGGGGCAGGCTATCCACTCCTGCCCCCGCGCCCGAATCCTCCCTGCGCGCCCTGCCCCGCCTGGCACCTCAGACCGGCTGCGGGACGGGAGCCTCCTCCCCTTCGTCCTCGTGCTCGGGCGACTCCGTGGGCGACGCGGACCCCGCCCAGCCCGGCTCGTCGCTGCTCGCGACGCGATCGGCAAGGGCCACCAGCCCCTCGACCCCCGCCTCCTGGGCGGGCGAGTCGGTCACGCCGCGGCTGACCTTGGCGTAGTCGCTCGTGCCGAAGGTCATGTCGTGCCCGACGCTCACCGCCTCGATGTCCGCAGAGCTCCCCCACGACTCGTCCGCCCGCTGCCAGGAGTTGATCGTCAGCCGCCCGTGCACGACGACCGGGTCGCCCTTGTGCAGGGACAGGTGCGCGTTCATCCCGAGCGAGCGGAAGGCCGCGACGTTGTAGAAGCTCGTCGACACGTCGACGAAGACACCCTCGCGGTTGCGCCGGCGCACAGTCGTCGCGACGCGGAAGGTCGTGAACTGCCGACCCTGCGTGGTCTGGCGGTGCTCCGGGTCGGCGACGACCCGGCCGGCGACGGTGATCTCGACTTCGTTCATGGTGCTGTCCTCACTCCCCGCCCACCGCGGTCGGTGGGCCCGTGGACCCAGCCTCACCGAGGCGAAGGGGGCGCAGCCGCCGCCGGCGCAAGATGTGGACGACGAGGGTCTGGCGCGCGAGCCTGTGGACGAGGACGATTGTCGTCATGGACACGGCCACGGTGTGGCGATGGACCCACGCCGAGCGAGCGGCCCTCGAGGCGACCCTGACGTCCCTGCCCCCGCAGGCCTGGGAGCACCCCTCGCTGTGCGACGGGTGGAGCGTCAAGGACGTCGCCGCCCACGTCATCTCGAACCCCCAGATCGGCTGGGCCCAGATGCCGGGCCTGGTCGCCCGCAACCTCGGCCACGGCTACAACGGGATGATCAAGCGCGAGGTCCAGCGGCTCGGCGCGACCCAGACCCAGCAGTCGGTCCTCGCCGACTTCGAGCGATATCGGGGGTCGACACGTCACGTGCCCACGACGACGGCCGTCGAGCCCCTCGTCGACGCGATCGTCCACCACCAGGACATCCTGCGTCCCCTCGGCCTCGAGCACTCGCCGGACCCGACGGCGGCCGTGGTGGCCGTCGACCGGTGCCGTCTGCTCAGCCCGCTGCTCGGCGGCCGCCGGCTGCTGCGCAGCGTGCGGATGGTCGCCACCGACGTCGACTGGGTCCGCGGTGACGGGCCGGAGCTCACCGGCCCGGTCCTCGAGCTGCTCATGGTGTGCGCGGGGCCGGGCCCGCGCCGCACGTGG
>NZ_JBNFOF010000099.1:0-11043 GCF_057364645.1 Janibacter sp. CFPM2_SD2 | reverse complement strand
CGAGGACCCCGCTGGCCGCCCCCGGCCGCCCCCGGTCGAGGGACACCCCCAGGCCCCGCGCCCAGGACGAGGCCGAGGTCGAGGGGCACCGACGCGTGGAGCTCCGCGCGCGACTGGGCGGACAACTCGGCCGTCCCGTCGACGACGGAGACCTCCGAGGGCAGCGACGTCACGCCGCACAACCTCGGTGGCGACCTGCCGGTCGACGAGGACCGCAAGGCCTGACCACACCGAAGGGGGTCTCGCACCAGCGGAACCGACCCCCTTCGTCATGCCATCACCCGTTGGTCTGGGTCCCACGTTCCGCGTGGGCGGTGTGAGGCCGCCCGCGGCCGAGCCTCGAGACCCAGGTCCCCTCAGGCCAGGAAGTCCCCGATGAGCCGCGCGAAGCCCTCCGCGTGCTCGATCTGCACCCAGTGACCGCACCGGCCGAAGACGTGCAGCTGCGAGTCGTCGATGAGCTCGTGCAGTCGCATCGAGGTGCTCAGTGGGATCACCTCGTCGTCGCGGCCGTGGAGGATCAGCGCGGGCTGCGTGAGAGCGCGGATGTCGGCGTCGGGCACGGCCAACGCCTCGACCCAACGCTGCCGCGGGGCGGGGAACATCGCGCTGAAGGCCTCGTGGACCCCCGGCCGAGTCGCCGCGTCGAGCCGCAGCTGGGCCAGGTCCTCGGTGAGCAGCGACTTGTCGTACGCGAAGACGTCCATGAGCTCGATCATGTTGGGCAGCGACGGCTCGAAGCCCCACACCTTGTCCAGGCCCTCGGTGATCTCGAAGGGCACACCCGCCGCGCCCATGAGGACGAGCTTGTCGACCCGCTCGGGGTGGTGCGTCGCGATGTTGAGCGCGAGCGCCCCGCCGAAGCTGTTGCCGACGACCGAGACCCGCTCCAGACCCAGGGCGTCGAGCAACCCGACGAGGTGCTGGGTCCACGTCGCCATGTCATAGGTGACGCCCTCGGGCCGCTCCGTGTAGCCGAAGCCGAGCACGTCGGGGGCGATGACCCGGTGCTGCTGCGACAGGGCCGGCAGCACGCCGCGCCAGTTGGCCCACGCGCTCACGCCCGGCCCGGAGCCGTGGATGAGCAGGACGGGGTCGCCCTCGCCGACGTCGTGGTAGTTGGTGGCCACGCCGGCGACGTCGATCGTGGAGGCGATTTCGGGATTGGCGGTCTGCACATCGGTCATGTCGGCACCGTAGGCCCGTCGACGCCATGCCGAAGGGGGGTGCTCCGCTGTGCGGAACACCCCCCTTCGTCCTGCGTCAGCCGCCGTAGGTGAGCAGCACGTTGCCCGTGCTGTCGTGGGTGTGACCCGGCCAGTAGGTGTTGCTCCACAGGCGCAGGAACTCACCCGACTCCGGGTCGCTCGCGATGACGGTGGGCCCCAGGCCCTGCATCTGCTCCGAGGTGCACCCGGTCGCGAAGGACGCGGTTGCGCCCGCTGGCACCTGGACCGTTCCCGACTCCGGCGGGTCGGGCATCTTGGCGACGCGACCGAGGAGCATCGACTTCTCGTAGAGGCCGTCGTAGAGGGCGAGCGGTGGCTGGTTGTCGCGCAGGACGACCCCCGAGTGGAGGTTCTGGTCCGTCATGAGCAGGACGTCGACGGGGTCGTCCGAGGCGTTGTGCACCGCGACCTCGCAGGTCGGTGCGGCCCAGAAGATCCCTCCCCCAGCGCGGGTGGCTGCGGGTGCCGCGCTCGCGGTCCCGGCGATGAGAGCTACGGCCGCGGCCGCGCCCAGCAAGTGTGTGGTCGTACGCATGGTGTCCCCTTTGATCACCGGCGCGGTCACGGTTGGGCCGCGTCCACCTGAGCAGACGCGTGGGGCCGGGGTCCGGTTGCATCCGGACCCCGACCCCAGGCCGCCCGCTGATCGGGGAGCGAGGACAGAGCGTCTATCCCCCCGCTGATCGAGGAGCGAGGAACGAGCGTCTCGAGATCAGACCCCGCTCGCCACCGGCTCCGGCTCGGTGGTGGCCGCCCGGGCCCGGTGGCGCGGGATGAGCAGGCAGACGAGGGCGCCCGCGAGCGCCGCCCCGGCACCGACGACGAAGCAGACCTTGAAGGCCGACTCGTCGGGGATGACGTGGCCGCCGAGGGTGATCGTGCGGCTGGTGAGGATCGCCGCCATGACCGCGCCGGCGATCGTCGTGCCGACCGAGCGCATGAGGCCGTTGACCCCGACGCTGGAGCCGGCCTCGGCCTCGGGGACGTTGTCGAGGATGAGGGTGGGCATCGCGGCGTAGCCGATGCCCACGCCCGCACTGGCGACGAGGCTGGCGACCATGAGCTGCCAGGGGGCGCTCATGAGGAAGAGTGCGACGAGGTAGCCCAGGCCGACGACGGTCGCACCGACGGCGAGGGTGATGCGCGCGCCGAGGGTCGTGATCATCCGGCTGGAGACCGGGGCGAAGACGAGCATCATCAGACCACCGGGCGCCATCCACAGGCCGGCCTCGAGGATCGTCTGGCCGAGGCCGTAGCCGGTGGCCTCGGGCATCTCGAGCAGCTGGGGCACGACGATGGCCTGGGCCATCATGCCGAAGCCGATGAGCACGGCCGCGAGGTTGGTGAAGAGCACCGGTCGGCGCGCAGCCGTGCGCAGGTCGACGAGCGGGTCGCGGTGGCGCAGCTCGTACCAGCCCCACGCGAGGAGGACCACGACGCCACCCGCGATGCTGCCCACGGTGCGGCCGGAGTCCCAGCCCCAGTCCGAGCCCTTGCTGATGCCGATGAGGGCCGAGCAGAGACCGACGGCGAGGCCGATGATGCCGACGACGTCGAGGTGGGCCGGGTGCGCGTCGTGCACGTGGGGGACGACGACGAGCGTGGCGCCCAGGACGACGAGCGCGAGGCCGGAGGAAAACCAGAAGAGGCCGTGCCAGGAGAAGTCCTGGGCGATCCAGGCGGCGAGCGGCAGGCCGATGGCGCCACCGACACCCATCGTGGCGCTGACCGCGGCGACGGCCCCGGCACGCTTGTCGACCGGCGCGACCTCGCGGACCATGCTGATCGCGACCGGGATGTAGCCCATGGCCATGCCCTGCAGGACGCGCCCGACGAGGAAGGGCGTCAGCGTGTCACCGAGGGCAGCGACCGCCGAGCCGACCGCGAGGAGCGCGGCGGAGGCGACCATGACCTTCTTCTTGCCGAACATGTCGGCCAGGCGCCCGGTGACCGGCATGGTCACAGCAGCGGCCAGCAGGGTCGCGGTGACGGCCCAGGAGGCAGAACCTGCGTCGGTCCCGAGCAGCTTGGGCAGCTCGGCCTGGATCGGGATGACGAGCGACTGCATGAGCGCGCCGCTGAAGCTGCCGAGGCACAGGACGACGATGACGACGACCGGTGAGAAGCGGGACGGCGCGGGCGCGACGGCCGGCGACGAAGCTGACATGAGGAGGGGTCCTTGTCCCGAGGGGGTATGTAATCTACACAAGAAGGCGATGTGTACTCTACACATCATGGAGTCGACAGCCCAAGCCGGTTTCGCGGAGACCTCGCTCACGCCCACCGACGACCCCGCCTGGACGGCGATCAAGGTCTCGGCCAGGTGGGAGCGGGCACGGCGCCACGTCGAGGTGACCCAGCAGCTCAAGGTCGCCGAGGGGCGCCTGCTCTGGCTGCTGCGCGACGGGCAGCCGCGCTCCCTTCGCCAGATCGCCGAGGAGCTCGACCTCGAGCAGTCGACGGTCAACCGGCAGGTCCACGCGGCCCTCGAGTCCGGGGTCGTCGAGCGCTCCCGCCCGCAGGACTCGCCGACCTATGTCATCACCATGAGCGAGCAGGGCCGCGACCGCTTCCTCGCCGACATGGAGCGCCTGCTGCGGGTCTACGGCCACGGCATCGCCGCCGTGCCGGCGGCCGAGCAGGAGCGCTTCCTCGAGCACCTCGAGGCCTTCGCCACCGCCATCGGCGACTGCTCGCAGGCCCCCGCCGGCCCCGCTGGGTGAGCTGCGAGCGCCAGCGAGCCTCGAGACCTGCCACGCTGACCCCATGAGCGCCGACGCCATCCGTGAGCACGCCCTGTGCCTGCCGGGCGCCTGGCCCGACGAGCCCTGGGAGGGCGACCTCGTCGCCAAGGTCGGCCCCGGCGAGCGGGGCAAGATCTTCGCCTTCCTCGGGGAGAGCGGCGTGGGTGTCAAGGCGGGCAGCACCCGCGAGGAGGCCGACGAGTGGCTCGCCCGCTACCCCGCCGACGCCGCGGTCATGGCCTACATCGGCCGCAACGGCTGGAACACGCTGATGATCGGCGGCGCGATCCCCCTGGACGAGCTGCTCGAGGCCGTCGACGACTCCTACGAGGCGATCGTGGCCAAGCTGCCGAGGAAGTACCGACCCCAGGCATGACGAAGGGGGGTGCACCGCCAAGCGGTGCACCCCCCTTCGCTCTCGGTGGAGGCGATCGGACTCGAACCGACAACCCTCTGCTTGCAAAGCAGATGCGCTACCAATTGCGCCACGCCCCCGAGGGCTGGTGGATCAGGTGGGACGGTCGGTGGCCGCGGCCCAGACGCCGCCCTCAGCAGGCTGGGGAGTGCGGGACATCCGGCTGGTGGCCGCGTGCAGGTCCTTGTCAGAACGATGCAGCTCGACCTTGCGCCGGGCGTACACCGCACCGGCTGCTGCCGCGACGAGTACGAGGACCTTCTTCATGGAGATCTCCTCACCGTCAGTGGTGGGCCCAGGAGGACTTGAACCTCCGACCTCTTCGTTATCAGCGAAGCGCTCTAACCGCCTGAGCTATGGGCCCGTGTGCGCCGTGGATCTCTCCGTGGCGCGACGCCCGAGATTACCCCACACTTCCCGCCGACACCAAAACGGCGGTCGGTGCGCGGATCAGTCGTCGGTCAGCGTCATGTGCACGCCGCCGACGAGGCTGGCGACGATGTTGTAGAGGAAGGCACCGAGGGTGGCGACGGCCGTCAGGAGGAAGACGTCGATGACCGCGATGACGATCGACAGGGACAGCACGCGGCCGAAGCCGAGGAAGTCCATGACGTCGAAGGTCTCGCCCGAGCCGTCACCGATGATCTGGCCGGCGAGCTCGTTGATCGAGTCGAAGACGCCCATCGCGGACAGCAGGGCCCACATGACGCCGGTCATGACGACCAAGGCGATGCCCATGGCCACCGAGACGAGGAAGCCGACCTTCATCACGGAGAAGGGGTCGACCCGCGAGACCATGAGCTTGACCCGGCGGCCACCTCGCGGCGCAGGTCGTGAGGCTCCGGCCGACGCGGTGCGTCGGGTCGCCTGGGACGGCCCCGCGGCCGTGCGGACGGCCGTGGTGTCTCCTGTCGTGCTCACTCCTGGTCACCTCCGGGGGCATCCCCCTGCTGGGCGGTCCCCGCCGAGTCCTCGACGGGTGCGTCAGGGTCCGACGCTACATCGTCACCCTCGGCATCCGTTTCTTCGCCACGGTCGACGTTGCGGGCGACGGCGACGATCGAGTCACCCTTGCGCGGCGTCGCGAAGCTGACGCCCATGGTGTTGCGGCTCGTGCGGTTGACCTCCGAGACGGCCGACCGGACGATGTTGCCCTTCTCCATCACGACCATGACCTCGTCGGTCTCGTCGACGACGAGCGCCCCGACGAGCTGGCCGCCCTTGCCGGAGTTGGCGGCCGTGACGCCCAGTCCGGCGCGACCCTTGGCCGTCCACTGGGAGGCCGCGGTCCGCTTGGCGACGCCGTTCTCGAAGACGACGAAGACGTCGGGGTCGGTGCCGTCCTCGATGACGTTGAGCGCCAGCAGCGAGTCGTCGCCGCGGAACTTCATGCCGGTGACACCGCTCGTCGAGCGGCCCATCGGTCGGATGATGTCGTCGCTGGCGTGGAAGCGCACCGACTGCGCATTGCGCGAGACGAGCAGCAGGTCGTCCTCCGGCCCGACGAGGCCGACGCCGATGAGCTCGTCGTCCTCGCGCAGCTTGATCGCGATGAGGCCGCCGCTGCGGGGGGAGTCGTACTCGGTCAGGCGGGTCTTCTTCACCAGGCCGCGCTTCGTCGCGAGCACGAGGTAGGGGGCCGCCTCGTAGTCCTCGATCGCGTAGACCGCGGCGATCTGCTCGTCGGGCTGGAAGGCGAGCAGGTTGGCCACGTGCTGGCCCTTGCCGTCGCGCGCCGCCTCGGGCAGCTCGTAGGCCTTGACCCGGTAGACCCGGCCGAGGTTGGTGAAGAAGAGCAGCCAGTGGTGCGAGGTCGTCGTGAAGAAGTTGCGCACGACGTCCTCGCCGCGCAGGGAGGCCCCGCGCACGCCCTTGCCGCCGCGCTTCTGGGCGCGGTACTCGTCGACCCGGGTGCGCTTGGCGTAGCCACCGCGGGTGATCGTCACGACGACGTCCTCCTGCGGGATGAGGTCCTCCATCGCGACGTCGCCGTCGTAGGGCAGGATCCGCGTGCGCCGGTCGTCGCCGTAGCGGTCGACGATCTCGGCGAGCTCGTCGGAGACGATCTGCCGCTGCCGCTCCGGGCGGGCGAGGATGTCCTTGTAGTCGACGATCCGGGCTTCGATCTCGTCGTGCTCGTCGATGATCTTCTGCCGCTCCAGGGCCGCCAGGCGGCGCAGCTGGAGGTTGAGGATCGCCATCGCCTGCAGCTCGTCGATGTCGAGCAGCTCGATCAGCCCTTCGCGGGCCTCGTCGACCGTCGGGGAGCGGCGGATGAGCGCGATGACCTCGTCGAGCATGTCGAGGGCCTTGAGATAGCCGCGCAGGATGTGGATCGCGGCCTCGTCCTTGCGCAGCCGGTACTCGGTGCGGCGCACGATGACGTCGATCTGGTGCTCGACCCAGTATCGGATGAAGGCCGAGATCGGCAGGGTCCGCGGCACGCCGTCGACGAGGGCGAGCATGTTGGCGCCGAAGGTCGTCTGCAGCTGGGTGTGCTTGTAGAGGTTGTTGAGCACGACCTTGGCCACCGCATCGCGCTTGAGCACGATGACGAGGCGCTGGCCGGTGCGGCCGGAGGACTCGTCGCGGATGTCGGCGATGCCCGACAGGCGACCCTCCTTGGTCATCTCCGCGATCTTCTGGGCGAGCGCGTCGGGGTTGACCTGGTAGGGCAGCTCGGTGACGACGAGGCAGGTGCGACCCTGGATCTCCTCGACCTCGACGACGGCCCGCATGATGATCGAGCCACGGCCGGTGCGGTAGGCCTCGTCGATGCCACGGTTGCCCATGATGAGCGCGCCGGTGGGGAAGTCGGGGCCCTTGATCAGGCCCATGACCGCCTCGAGCGCCTCCTCGCGGGGGGCCTCGGGGTGCTCGAGCATCCACTGGGCGGCGTCGGCGACCTCGCGCAGGTTGTGCGGCGGGATCTGCGTGGCCATGCCGACGGCGATGCCGGCGGAGCCGTTGGCGAGCAGGTTGGGGAAGCGCGCCGGCAGCACGTCGGGCTGCAGCGTCTTGCCGTCGTAGTTGGGGACGAAGTCGACCGTCTCCTGGTCGATGTCGCGCACGAGCTCCATCGACAGCGGCGCCATCTTGCACTCGGTGTACCGCGGGCGGCGGCACCGTCGTTGCCGGCGGAGCCGAAGTTGCCCTGGCCGTCGATGAGCGGGTAGCGCAGCGACCACGGCTGCACGAGGCGGACCATCGCGTCGTAGATCGCGGAGTCACCGTGCGGGTGGTACTGACCCATGACGTCGCCGACGACGCGCGAGCACTTGTTGTAGCCGCGGTCGGGGCGGTAGCCGCCGTCGTACATGGCGTAGACGATGCGGCGGTGCACCGGCTTGAGGCCGTCGCGCACGTCAGGCAGCGCGCGGGAGACAATGACGCTCATCGCGTACTCGATGTAGCTGCGCTGCATCTCCGCGTTGAGGTCGACCGGCTCGGTCCGGTCGGTCTCGGGCGTGGTGGGGGTGTCGGTCATGTGGTCAGGTCACCTCGGGGTCGTGCCGAAGGGGGGCGAAGGCTGGCTCGGCGCGTGGTCGCGTCAGATGTCGAGGAAGCGCACGTCGCGTGCGTTCTTCTGGATGAAGCTGCGGCGGGACTCGACGTCCTCGCCCATGAGGACGGCGAAGATCTCGTCGGCCGCGGCGGCGTCGTCGAGCGTCACCTGGAGCAGGACCCGGGTGTCGGGGTCCATCGTCGTCTCCCACAGCTCCTGGTAGTTCATCTCGCCCAGACCCTTGTAGCGCTGGACGGGGTTGTCCTTGGGCAGGCGCCAGCCCTTCGACTGGCCCTCGGCGATCATCGCGTCGCGCTCGCGATCGCTGAAGGCGAACTCGTGGTCGTGGTTGGACCACTTGAGCCGGTAGAGCGGCGGCTGGGCGAGGTAGACGTAGCCGGCCTCGATGAGCGGCTTCATGAAGCGGAAGAGGAGCGTGAGCAGCAGGGTGCGGATGTGCATGCCGTCGACGTCGGCATCGGCCATGAGCACGATCTTGTGGTAGCGCGCCTTGCTCAGGTCGAAGTCCTCGCCGATGCCCGTGCCGAAGGCGGAGATCAGGGCCTGGACCTCGTTGTTGGCGAGGATCTTGTCGATCCGGGCCTTCTCGACGTTGAGGATCTTGCCGCGGATCGGCAGGATCGCCTGGTTCTCGGGGTTGCGGCCCGCCTTGGCCGAGCCGCCGGCGGAGTCACCCTCGACGATGAAGACCTCGGAGACCGTCGGGTCCTTGCTCTGGCAGTCGGAGAGCTTGCCCGGCAGCCCGCCGGACTCGAGCAGACCCTTGCGGCGGGTCGCCTCACGCGCCTTGCGGGCGGCCATCCGGGCCGCGGCGGCCTGCACGGCCTTGCGGACGATGTCCTTGCCGTCGTTGGGGTGGGCCTCGAGCCAGTGGCCGAACTCGTCGGTCATCGCCCGCTGGACGAAGCCCTTGACCTCGGAGTTGCCGAGCTTGGTCTTCGTCTGGCCCTCGAACTGCGGCTCGCCCAGCTTGACCGAGACGACGGCCGTCAGGCCCTCGCGGATGTCGTCGCCGGTGAGGTTGTCGTCCTTGTCCTTGAGCAGCCCCTGCTTGCGGGCGAAGTCGTTGATGAGCTTCGTCAGCGCCGCACGGAAGCCCTCCTCGTGGGTGCCGCCCTCGTGCGTGTTGATCGCGTTGGCATAGGTGTGGACCGACTCGCTGTAGGCCGTCGTCCACTGCATCGCCAGCTCGAGGGAGAGCTCGCGGGCGGTGTCCTCGGTCTCGATCGCGATGATCTCCTGGGTGACCGGCTCGGCCTTCTTGGACCCGACGAGGTGGGTGACGTAGTCGACGATGCCGTTGTCGTAGCGGTAGGAGACCTTGCGCGCCTTCTTCGGCGCCCCCTCCTCGGAGTCGACGACGTCGGTGATGTCGTCGTCGACGTGGTCGAGGTCCTCGGCCTGCTCCTCCTCGGTGGGCTCCTCGACGCGCTCGTCGACGAGGTTGATCGTCAGGCCCTTGTTGAGGAAGGCCATCTGCTGGAAGCGGGCCCGGATCGTCTCGTAGTCGTAGGTCGTCGTCTCGAAGATCTCGGGGCTGGCCCAGAAGGTGATCGTCGTGCCGGTCGCGTCGGTCTCCTCCTCCTGGCGAAGGGGGCCGGTCGGCACCCCGCCCTCGAAGGACATGCGGTGGGCGTGGCCCTTCTGCCGCACGCAGACGTCGAGGCGGGTCGACAGGGCGTTGACCACGGAGGAGCCGACGCCGTGGAGGCCACCGGAGACCTTGTAGCCGCCGCCGCCGAACTTGCCGCCGGCGTGCAGCTGGGTGAGCACGAGCTCGACGGCGGAGACGCCCTCGGCCTCGTGGATGTCGGTGGGGATGCCGCGGCCGTTGTCCTTGACCCGGACCGCGCCGTCCTCCATGAGGGTGACGTCGATGGTGTCGGCGTAGCCGGCCATCGCCTCGTCGACGGAGTTGTCGACGATCTCCCAGACGAGGTGGTGCAGGCCGCGCTCACCGGTCGAACCGATGTACATGCCGGGCCGCTTGCGGACCGCCTCGAGACCCTCGAGGACGGTGATGGCACTCGCGTCGTACTCGGGAGAGCCGGTGTCCGGCGTCGTCGGCTGGGTCTGGGGAGACTGCTCGTCTGCCACGGTGCTCCTCGAGGGCGGTGCATGGGTCGCCGCGGGCTCGCCCCGTGGGGGCTGGCACCGCGGCCTCAACCCCCCGATCCTACCTCGCGACCGGCCCCGACGACGCATCTGCGGCGCCCGTGGCGGCGTCTCTCGTCGCCGGTCGGGCCGCCGCGCGACTCCCGGTACGCGCACCGGCCCCCCGGGGCGCTCTCAGCGCCCCCTCCCGAACGTCAAGACCTAGGTCGTGCAGGGTTGTCGGAGTCGAACTTCGCAAGACCCTAGGGTTTTGCGGAGTTGGGGGAGCGGGGCCAGGGGCGGGGTCAGCGGCAGCGGCCGGAGGGCGAGGCGGCGGAGGTGGTCGACCAGGGCGTCCGCGAGCTCGTCGGCGATCGCCGTGCCCTGCTCGTGGGTGCCGGTGCGCACCTGCAGCGCGACGGCGACGTCCCCCTTCGCCCCGGGAACGACGCCGAGCTGGCGCACGACGTAGCCCTCGGGCGTGGAGCCCCAGCCGCCCTTGAAGCGGGCGCCGTCGACCGTGCCCAGGCCCCAGCGCTGGCCGTCGACGACCCGGTCCATCGCATCGGTCACCGTGTCGGAGCCGGCGAGGCAGGGCAGCTGCGAGGCGAAGCGGGTCTGGTCACGCAGTCGCCAGTGCGCCTGGCCGAAGGGGGAGTAGCCCGCCACGGTGACCTCGGGCGGGACCCGGGTGCGGCTGTCGCCGCCGCGCTCGAGCTGGGTCTCGACGGCGGAGGCGGCCGCCTCGCCGGAGCCGAGGCGCTCCCACAGGGACTCGGCCGCGTCGTTGTCGGAGGCGGTGAGGGCGGCGTCGATGTCCGCGGTGGCGGCCTCGCCCTGCCCCGAGCGGATGACGGCGAGGGCCAGCGGCACCTTGATCGTCGACCAGGCGACGAGATCCCGGTCATCACCGTGCTCGTGCACCCGGCCGCCGCCGACGGGGGCATGCGCGAGCGCCAGCTGCGCGTCGGGGTGCGCCGCGGCGACCTTGTCGACCGCCCGGTCGGAGGCCCGCTCGCCCGACGCTCGACGCCA
>NZ_JBNFOF010000098.1:0-11104 GCF_057364645.1 Janibacter sp. CFPM2_SD2 | reverse complement strand
ACACCCCCGGTGAACTGGGGCGGCCGGCTCGCCGCGGAGGCCACCCCGCTCGTGCGGTGCGGCAGCAGAGTCCGGCTCCTCGACGGCGACCGCTTCGTCACCGTCGACGCCCCTCCGGTGGAGGAGTCGCAGCAGGTCGCCGACGGACGATCGGTCGTGCACGACCGCTTCGAGATCTCGCGCGCCGGGGACACCCTGACCTTCAGGGATGCGCTCGCCGACGAGGTCGTCGGCGACGTCGAGGTGCCCGACGGATTCCGGATCTCGACGAACGACCTGCGTGGTCGGCTCGTCGTCTTCTACCGGCCGGCGGACAAGATCTTCGGCGACGACACGGACACCGAGTTCCGCATCGTCGACACCCGCACGGCGACCCTCGTCGCGACGACCGGCGATGGTCTGTCGCCGGGCGCGGAGGTCTCGACCGACGGCTTCGCCGTCCTCACCGAGCGCGTCGAGAGGCGCCGCAGCCGGTCCTCACGCACCTATGCCTGGGTCGTCGGTGTCGACGAGGTGCGGCGCCGCGACTGACCGCGGTCGCATGGGGCCGTGCGACGGGGCCGGATCAGTCGATCTCTTCTCCCGCAAGGGCCTTCGCCGCGAGGCGCTCCTCCTCGCTCACCTCCCAGACCTCCCACGCGGCGTGCACCGCGATGAGGATGATGAGGCAGCCGAGGACGAGGTCGGGCCAGCCGGAGGCGGTCCACAGCGTGACGACGGCCATCGCGATGACCGCGAGGTTGACGAGCACGTCGTTGCGCGCCGAGAGGAAGGCCGCGCGGCTGAGCGAGCCGCCCGCGTGCCGCACGCCGGCGAGCAGCCAACCGCTCGTGCCGTTGACGACGACGGCGCCGAGCGGAGGCGAGGACGACGGGGCAGCACCTCGGGGCGCCGTCGGGTCGGCGAAGCGCCGGACCGCCTCGACGCCCGCGACGGTCGCCGGCACGAGGATGACCAGGGCCATCGCCTTGCCCATGAGGGCGCGGCGGGCGAGCGGCCACCCCAGCGCGATGAAGATCAGCAGGTTGATCGACGTGTCCTCGAGGAAGTCGACGCTGTCGGCGAGCAGCGACACCGACCCGGCGTAGAGGGCGACGGTGAACTCCACGAAGAAGTAGGCGAAGTTGATCAGCGCGACGACGAGCACGACCCGCCGCAGGCGGTCGGCATTCAGGCGCGCGGGGTGGGCGTCGGTCATGGTCGGGACGATAAACCGCTTGCGCCGCAAGCGCGGCCGGAGCCCAATGGTCGGGTGACCACGACACGGGCCGTCGTCCTCGCCGAGGGCGAGAGCGACCGCGAGGCCCTGCACGCCCTCGCGCCCCGCCTCGGCGTGGACCTCGCTGCGGCCGGGGTCGTGGTCGTCGCCATGGGCGGCGTGACCAATGTGCGCGCCCACCTCCAGCAGTGGCGCCGGCAGGCGCCCGACGTGCACGTCAGCGGCCTCTACGACGTCGCCGACGAGCACCACGTGCGAAGGGGGTTGCTCGCCTCCGGCGTCCTCGGCAAGGGCGACGACGGGCTGGCTGACATCGGCTTCCACGCCTGCGACCGCGACCTCGAGGACGAGCTCGTGCGCGCCCTCGGGGTGGCGGCCGTCGAGGCCGTGGTCGAGGCGGCGGGGGAGGGTCGGTCGCTGCGGTTGCTCGCGCAGATGCCGGCCCAGCAGGGCTGGTCGCGCGAGGAGCTGCTCCGCAGGTTCTTCACCTCGCAGTCGGGTCGCAAGGCGCGCTACGCGAGGCTGCTCGTCGAGGCGCTCGACCTCGAGCGGGCACCGCGGCCGCTCGTCGCCGTGCTCGAGGACGCGGTCAGGCGATGACCTTGCCCGGGTTGCACAGCCCGCGCGGGTCGAGCGCCTGCTTGAGCGTGCGCATGAGGTCGACCTCGACGGTGTCCTTGGCCCGGGCGACGGCCTCGCGCTTGAGCACCCCGACGCCGTGCTCGGCACTGATGCTGCCCCCACGGGCGAGGGTCTCCTCGTAGACGATCTCCGTGAGCTCGGCGGCGTGCTCCCGCAGGGCCGCGTCGTCCCCGGGCGGGCCGGAGAGGTTGTGGTGCAGGTTGCCGTCGCCGACGTGCCCGTAGGTGACCAGGCGGACCCCGGGCAGCGCCGCGTCGAGCCGGCGCGCGGTCACCTCGACGAAGTCGGCGAGGGCGTCGATCGGCAGCGTCACGTCGTGCTTGACGGACAGCCCCTCGACCCGCTGAGCCTCGGAGATGCCCTCGCGCAGCGCCCACAGCCGGTCGGTCTGCGCGCCGGGCGAGGCGACCACCGCGTCCGTCACCGGCCCGCCGAAGGCCTCGCCGAGCGCGGCCTCGAGCTGGTCCATGACCGACGCCTCGGTGCCGGCGATCTCGACGAGGCCGTACCACGCGTGGCTCCGGTCGAAGGGGGAGCGGGCTCCCGGCAGGTGGGTCAGGACGAGGTCGAAGGCGGTGTGCGACATGACCTCCCACGCCGTGACCCGGTCGCCCGCCTTGGCACGCAGGATCGCCAGCAGGTCCACGGCAGAGGCGATGTCGGGCAGGCCGACGAGGGCGGTGGCACGGTGTGCGGCCCCGGGCACGAGCCGCAGCGCGGCCGCGGTGACGACGCCGAGCGTGCCCTCGGCGCCGACGAAGAGCTGCTTGAGGTCGTAGCCGGTGTTGTCCTTGCGCAGGGTGCGCAGCCCGTGCCAGACCCGCCCGTCGGGCAGGACGACCTCGAGCCCGAGGACGAGGTCGCGAGTCATGCCGTGACGCAGGACCGCCGTGCCGCCGGCATTGGTCGACACGATGCCGCCGACGGTCGCCGTGCCCTCGGACCCGAGCGAGATCGGGGAACTCCCAGCCCGCCGCGGCGGCCGCCTCGCGCAGGTCGGCGAGGACGACACCCGCCTCGGCGGTCACCGTGCCGGCGACCGCATCGAGCTCACGGATGCGGCGCATCCGGGTGAGGGAGAGGACGACCGCGTCGGCGCCGGGGGCGGGGACGGCTCCGCCGACGAGTCCGGTGAGCCCGCCCTGCGGCACGATCGCGACCTCTGCTGCGGCGCAGGCCCGCACGACGTCGGCCACCTGCTGCGTCGACGCCGGTCGGACGACGGCCAGGGCCGAGCCGGTGAACCGGCCGCTCCAGTCGGTGAGGTGTCCCTGGGCGTCCGTGCCGGTGAGGACGGCGTCGGGTCCGACGACGTCGGCGAGGGTGGCGAGGAGGGTCGTGGTCACGGTCAGTGCTCCCGGAGTCGGACGTGGTCGGGGGTGATGCTCGCGATGTCGGGGGTGCCGAGCAGGCACATCGCCCGCTGCAGCTCGTCGACGAGGCAGTCGGCCACGAAGTCGATGCCGCGCCGACCGCCGACCATCAGGCCGTAGAGGTAGGCGCGGCCGACGAGCACCCCGCGCCCGCCGAGGCCGAGGACGGCGGTGATGTCGCCGCCCGAGCGCACCCCGGAGTCGACGTAGACCTCGGTCCGGTCGCCGACGGCGGCCACGACGTCGGGCAGCAGCTCGAGGGGCACCGGAGCGCGGTCGAGCTGGCGGCCGCCGTGGTTGGACAGCACGACGGCATCGGCCCCGGCGTCGACGCAGGCACGCGCGTCGGTCACCGACTGCACGCCCTTGACGACGACCGGCCCGTGCCAGCGGTCCTTGAGCCAGGTGATGTCCTCGGGCCGGATCGCCTGCTCGCGCAGCTGGTTGGACATGCCCCAGCGCGAGTACTCCGACCCCTCGGGGAAGGTCGCGAAGCGCACCGGCTCGGTCGTCAGGATGTTGGCCACCCACCCCGGGTGGCGGGCCATTCCGGCGACGGTCCGCGGGGTGAGCTCCGGTGGGATGTTGAAGCCATTGCGCTTGTCCTTGCGCTTCATCCCCGTGACCGTCGTGTCGATCGTCAGCACGAGCGCCTCGTAGCCGTGGTCGCGCGCCTCGGCGAGGTGCGCGAGGGTCACGTCGCGGTCCTTCATGAGATAGACCTGCAGCCAGTTGCGACCGGTCGGCGCGGCCAGGGCAGTGTCCGTGATCGAGGTCGTCGCATAGGTCGACAGCGCGAAGGGGAGGCCCGCGCCTGCTGCAGCCGCGGCCACGGCGCGCTCGCCCTCGTGGTGGCTCAGCCGGGCGTAGCCGGTCGGGGCGAAGACGATCGGTGCGCTCGCCGGGCGGCCGAGCAGGGTCGTCGAGGTGTCCGGGCTCGCGACCTGCCCGAAGGCCGTGGGGCCGCAGCTCGACCCGGTCGAAGGCGGCCCGGTTGCGCGCCAAGGCGATCTCGCCGTCGGAGCCGCCGTGCACGTAGTCCCACACCGCGCCGGGGACGCGGCGACGGGCCTCCCCTTCGAGCTCGTCGATGCTGTGGGTGCGCGCCAGGCGACGGGTCACGGGGTCGGCATGCCAGCGGCGGGCCTTGAGGAAGGGCTCGACATCACGCCAGCGGGGGACGCGACGGGGGACGGTGCTCACAGGTGACCTCCGAGGAGCAGGGCGACGACGAAGGAGACGGGCAGGGCGAGGACCGTGGTGACGAGGATCGTCTCGCGGGCCACGGTCTGGCGACCCGGTAGCGGGTGGCGTGGAGGAAGATGTTCTGCGCCGTCGGCAGGGCCGCGGTCATGACGACGCCGAGCAGGGCCTCGCCGCTCATGCCCAGCGCCGTGCCGGTGAGCCACGCGACGACCGGCATGACGACCAGCTTGAGGCCGCTCGCGAGCGCCACCTCGGCGTTGTGCCCGCCCTGACCCAGGCGCGGGGCCAGCCGCAGGGCGGCCCCGTAGGACAGGAGCATGAGCGGGATCGCACCGCCGGCGAGCACGTCGATCGGGGCGGCGACCACCTCGGGCAGCTGCCAGCCGGTGAGGGCGAGCACGACGCCGATGGCCGCCGCGACGGTGAGGGGGTTGGTGAGCAGCCGGGTGAGGATGCCGCGCAGGTCGACCCGGTGCGCGCGGACGCGGTCGAGCAGGACGAGGCAGGCCGGCTGGACGACGAGCATCTGCACGAGCAGGGTCGGCACGACGACGCCGATGTCGCCGACGACGTAGGCAGCGATGGCGATTCCGAGGTTGCCGGCGTTGACATAGCTCGACGACAGCGAGCCGATGACGACCTCCCCGAGTGGGCGGCGCCAGACGCCGGCGGAGACGACCGCGAAGGCGACGAAGCAGACCGTCAGGGCGATCGCCGAGGCGAGCAGGTTGGTCCCCGCGGCCGCGATCTCGACCTCGCTGATCGTGCGGATCATCAGCGCGGGGGAGCAGATGAAGAAGGCGATCTCGCCCAGCGTCACCTGGGAGCGGTCGTCGAGCACGCCCGCGTGGGCGAGCCAGGCGCCGGCGGCGACCACGACGACGATCGTGAGGAAACCGACGATCACGCGGTGACTCCCTTCGTCATGACCGAGGCCTGACCGGTTCCGGACCGGCCGGTCTGGACAAACTCATCATATAACTCTCATACTCATCACATAAGTGGGGCGACGGCGCTCCACCACCCTCCCCGAAAGGACCCGGACATGGCCGACGCCATCCGCTCCCTGACCCTCTCCCACGTCGTCCTCCCGCTGCCCACGCCGGTGAGCGACGCCAAGGTGCTCACCGGCCGGCAGAAGCCCCTGACCGAGAGCGTCCTGCTCTTCGTCGAGGTGACGACCGAGCAGGGCCACGAGGGCATGGGCTT
The DNA here is from genome assembly GCF_057364645.1 of Janibacter sp. CFPM2_SD2. Taxonomy (NCBI): domain Bacteria; kingdom Bacillati; phylum Actinomycetota; class Actinomycetes; order Micrococcales; family Intrasporangiaceae; genus Janibacter; species Janibacter sp. CFPM2_SD2. The sequence continues at coordinate 5,455 of NZ_JBNFOF010000098.1, read as the reverse complement.
CTCCTACTCCAAGCGCGCCGGCGGTCCGGCCCAGTACACCCACCTCAAGGAGGTCGCCGAGGTCGCCATCGGCCAGGACCCCGCCGACATCGACCGGATCTACCAGTCGCTGATGTGGGCCGGCGCCTCCGTCGGCCGCTCGGGTGTCGCGACCCAGGCCGTCGCCGCCCTCGACGTCGCGCTGTGGGACCTCAAGGCGCGCCGCGCCGACCTGCCGCTCGCCAAGCTCCTCGGCAGCTACCGCGACTCCTGCCGCGTCTACAACACCTCCGGCGGCTTCCTCCAGGCCTCCATCGAGGAGATCAAGGAGAAGGCCTCCGCCTCGCTCGAGGCCGGCATCGGCGGCATCAAGATCAAGGTCGGCCAGCCCGACTGGCGCACCGACCTCGATCGGGTCGCCGCGATGCGCGAGCACCTCGGCGACGGGCCGCTCATGGTCGACGCCAACCAGCAGTGGGACCGCGCCACCGCCCGCCGGATGTGCCGCGCGCTCGAGGAGCACGACCTCATCTGGATCGAGGAGCCCCTCGACGCGTGGGACGCCATCGGGCACGCCGACCTGTCGCGCACCTGCGACACCCCGATCGCCACCGGCGAGATGCTCACCTCGGTTCCCGAGCACATGGCCCTGCTCGACGCGGGCTACCGCGGCATCGTCCAGCCGGACGCCCCGCGCATCGGCGGCATCACCCCCTTCCTGCGCTTCGCGACGCTCGCCGCGCACCAGGGTCTGGCCCTCGCCCCGCACTTCGCGATGGAGATCCACCTGCACCTCGCCGCCGCCTACCCGACCGAGCCGTGGGTCGAGCACTTCGAGTGGCTCAACCCGCTCTTCGACGAGCGGATCGACATCCACGACGGGCGCATGTGGGTGCCGGACCGCCCGGGCCTGGGCTTCACGCTCAGCGAGCGGATGCGCAAGCTGACCGTCGACAGCGTCACGATCGGCCGCAGCTGACGACCGTCGGTCGGCCCCGGCCGACCGGCGGCGGGGCATGATGCGCTCATGACGACGACCCTCGCGCACCGCGTCGTCGCCGGGCTGAAGGACAAGATCCTCTCCGGCGACCTGGCACCGGGTGCCCGCCTGCCGTCCGAGTCCGAGCTCATCGAGGAGTTCGCCGTCTCCCGGACCGTCGTCCGGGAGGCGGTGACCCGGCTGCGGGCCGAGGGCCTCGTCGAGACCTTCCAGGGGCGCGGGTCCTTCGTGCTGTCGGTGCCGGAGGCCAGCGCCTTCACGCCCGAGCAGGTGACCGTCCGCAGTCACGAGGACGTGCTCGCGATGATCGACTTCCGCCTCGGCGTCGAGAGCGAGGCGGCGGCGCTCGCCGCCCTCCACCACGGGGAGGCCGACGGGCGCGCGATCCGCGCGGCGCTCGAGGACTTCACCCGGGCCGGCCACGAGGGGGCCGTCGAGGCGGACTTCGACTTCCACCGGGCCATCGCCCGGGCGACCGGCAACCACTTCTACTCCGACCTCCTCGGGTCGCTCGGCCCGCTGATGATCATGCTGCCGCGCACCCGGCTGGCCACCGAGTACTCCGTCTCCGACGCCACCCACGTGCAGCGGCTGCTGCGCGAGCACGAGGCGATCGCCGACGCGGTCCTCGCCGGCGACGCCGAGACCGCGCGCGCGGCGATGCGCGTGCACCTGGGCAACACGCGCCGCCGCCTCGCGCGGTAGGTGACGGGACTCCCCCTTCGGCGCGGTCAGGTGGTCGCCTGGTGCTCCATGTCGATGGGAATGGAGCACCAAGCGACCACCTGACGGGCCGGGCGCCGCGCCAAGGCGACGGCGGCTACCAGCGGGCGGTGTTGGGCGTGAAGTCCGGCTCGATGCTGCGCATGTAGACCGTGTCCTCGCGCCGCCGGACGCCGCACTCGAGGTACTGCTCGTGCAGCAGCCCGAGCATGTCGCGGTCGAGTGTGACGCCCAGGCCGGGACCCGTCGGTACGGGCACCTCGCCGTCGACGAAGTCGAGGACGCCGGGGGTGATGACGTCCTGCGTCTTCCACGGGTAGTGGGTGTCGCAGGCATAGGTGAGGTTGGGCGTCGCGGCCGCGAGGTGGACCATGGCGGCCAGGCTCACGCCGAGGTGGCTGTTGCTGTGCATCGACAGCCCTAGGCCCCAGGTCTCGGCGATGCCACCGAGCTGGGCCGAGCGGCGCAGCCCGCCCCACAGGTGGTGGTCGGACAGCACGACCTGCACCGCGTCGGCGGCGACCGCCGGCGGCAGGTGCTCCATGGCGATGACGCACATGTTGGTCGCGAGCGGCACGTCGGTCTGCGCCGCGACGGCCCCCATGCCCTCGATGCCGGGGGTCGGGTCCTCGAGGTACTCGACGACACCGCGGAGCCGGTCGGCCACGCGCACCGACGTCGGCACGGTCCAGGCGCCGTTGGGGTCGAGGCGAAGGGGGTGGGTCGGGAAGGCGTCGCGCAGCGCCTCGATCGCGGCGCACTCGAGCTCGGGGGCGAAGACCCCGCCCTTGAGCTTGAGCGAGCCGAAGCCCCAGCCGTCGACCATCCGCCGCGCCTGGGCCACGATCTGGTCCGGGGTGAGCGCCTCGCCCCAGTCGTCGTCGCGCTGCCCGGGGTGCCCGGCCCACTTGTAGAAGAGGTAGCCGGAGAAGGGCACCCGCTCGCGGACCGCACCGCCGAGCAGCGAGCTCACCGGCACGCCGGCGCGGTGGCCCTGGATGTCGAGGCAGGCCACCTCGAAGGGGGAGTAGACCGTCTCGAGCGCCGAGTCGACGTCGAGCATGCCGCCGAAGCTCGCGCCGGCGCCGCCGTCCCCCTTCGCCAGGACGTCCGCGACGAGGCGCCGGATGCCGTGGAGGTCGTAGGGGTCGTGGCCGGGCAGGGCCGTGGCGACCGCCTCGAGCCGGGCGAGGTGGGTCTCGTCGGCGTAGATCTCGCCGAGGCCGAGCACGCCGTCGTCGGTGTGGACCTCGACGATCGCGCGCAGCGCCCACGGCTGGTGGACGCCGACGACGTTGAGCAGCGGCGGGTCGCCGAAGGCGACCGGGGTGACGACGACCCGCGAGATGCGCGGTGCGCTCACGGCTTGACCGCGAGGATCGGGCAGTCGAGGCCGAGGAGGAGCCGCTGGGCGTCGCTGCCCATGACGAGCTTGCCGACCGGGCTCCGGCGGCGCAGACCGATGACGACGAGGCTGGCGCTGCTCCGCTCGACGAGGGTCTCGAAGGTCTCCACGATGTCGGAGCCGTGCAGCGGCTGCTCGACGACCGCCTCGACGCCGGCAGCGCGGGCCACCTCGACGAGGCGCGCGGCCTCCTGCTCGTCGACCATTTCCGAGTCGACGGTGCTGCCGCGACGCGGGCTGTTGACGATGACGGCGGACCGGCCGAGGGTGGCGGCCATCTCGAGGCCCTGGGTGAGGGCGGCCTCGCCCTCGGGGGTGGGGACATATCCGATGAGGACGGTCATGGGGTGCTCCTGATCAGTGGTGGGCGTCGACGTCGTCGCGCGACGTCGACTCGTCGGGGGTGGCGGACGTGGCCGGGGCGGCGTCGGCCGCGGGGCGCCGGCGACGGAGCAGCTTCGACAGCAGCGGCCACAGGGCGACCGCCACGAAGACGGCGAGGATCGTGCCGGAGATCGGGCGGGTGACGAAGCCGGTCGGGTCGCCGTCGAAGATGATCATCGCGCGGCGGATGTTGCCCTCGACGAGGGCGCCGAGGACGAAGGCCAGGACCATCGGGCCGGGCTCGAAGCCGAGCTTCTTCATCAGGTAGCCGACGGCGCCGAAGAAGATCATCACGTAGATGTCGAAGACCGAGTTGTTGATCGTGTAGACGCCCAGGACCGTGATGAGCACGGTGATCGGGGCGAGGATCGCCGGGCGGATGCGCAGGACCTTCACGAAGATGCCGACGAGCGGGATGCTCAGCAGCAGCAGGATGAGGTTGCCGATGTACATCGAGTTGATGACGCCCCAGAAGAGGTCGGGGCGCTCGTCGACGAGCTGCGGGCCGGGGGTGACGCCGAGGATGAGCAGAGCGCCGAAGAGGATCGCCATCGAGGCATTGGCCGGGATGCCGAGCGTGAGCAGCGGGATGAATGACGAGGTCGCCGCGGCGTTGTTGGCGGTCTCGGGGGCGGCGACGCCCTGGATCGCGCCGCGGCCGAAGCGCTCGGGGTGCTTCGAGACGCGCTTCTCGGTGGCATAGGCGGCGAGCGAGCTCATCACGGCACCGCCGCCGGGCAGCACGCCGAGGAGGAAGCCGATGACCGAGCCGCGACCGATGGCGCCGGACGACTCCTTGAGCTCGGCGCGGGTGGGCCACACGCGGCCGACCTTGGCGGGGGAGTGGACCTTGCCGTGGCGCTCCTCGAGGTTGTAGAGGATCTCGCCGACACCGAAGAGACCCATCGCGACGACGACGAAGTCGATGCCGTCGGACAGCTGAAGGCTGCCGAAGGTGAGGCGCTCGGCGCCGCTGAAGGTGTCGCGGCCGACGGTCGCCAGGAGCATGCCGATGCCCGCGGCGACGAGCGCCTTGAGCATGTGGCCGCTGCCGATCGTCGAGACGAGCAGGATGCCGAGGAGCGCCAGGGCGGCCATCTCGGGCGGGCCGAAGTCGAGGGCGTAGCCGGCGATGACCGGGGCGAGCAGGCTCAGGCCGATGATCGAGACGGTGGCCCCGATGAAGGAGCCGATCGCGGCGATGCCGAGGGCGGCTCCGGCGCGGCCCTGCTTGGCCATGGCGAAGCCGTCGAAGACGGTGACGACCGAGGAGGCCTCGCCGGGCAGGCGCAGCAGCACCGAGGTGATCGTGCCGCCGTACTGGGCGCCGTAGAAGATGCCCGCGAGCATGATGATCGACGAGACCGGGTCGGTGCCGTAGACGATCGGCAGCAGGATCGCGATGGTCGCGGCGGGGCCGAGGCCGGGCAGGACGCCGATGAGCATGCCGATGAGCACGCCGACGAGGCAGTAGAGCAGGTTGCGCGGCTCGGCGACGACCGCGAAGCCGTCGAGGAAGGCGGTGATGTCCATGTGGGTCCTCAGATGAGGTGGGGCAGGGGGATGCCGAGGGCGATGACGAAGAGGGCGTAGAAGGCCGCGACCGTGCAGACCGAGACGACGATCGTCGACCGCCAGCTCTCACCACCGAGGAAGCGCAGCCAGACGATGCACAGCGCCAGGCAGGGCAGCTCGAAGCCGATGAGCGGCAGGAGCACGGCCACGGCGACGAAGGTCACCAGGCCGAAGGCCGGCAGCCAGCTCGTGCGGGTGAACTTCTCCGAGTCGGTCAGCCCGCGCCCGACGACGAGCAGGGCGAGGCTGAGCACGACGATCGTCACCGAGATGGCGAAGGGCCACAGCCCCGGGCCGGCCTGCTTGAGCGACCCGAGCCCGTAGCCGTGGGGAGAGCCAGGCGGCGACGCCGCCGATGACCAGGCCGCCGAGCGCGCCGGCGAGCTGGT
>NZ_JBNFOF010000097.1:0-11130 GCF_057364645.1 Janibacter sp. CFPM2_SD2 | reverse complement strand
GTCGGTCGGCTGGTCGCTCGCGGTGGGTGCCGCGCTCGGCCTCGACCTGCAGGTCGAAGCGGCGCAGCGCGAGCCCTTCCACCCCGGGCGATGCGTCGCGGTGACCCTGGCCGACGGCTCCGTCGTCGGGCACGCGGGTGAGCTGCACCCGAAGGTCTGCACGGCCCTGGAGCTGCCCGAGCGCACCGTCGCCGCCGAGCTCGACCTCGACGCGATCATCGCGGCCGCCGGTCACCCGGTGACCCCGGCGCAGCTGTCGACCCAGCCCCCGGCCAACACCGACGTCGCGCTCGTCGTCGACGAGGGGGTCCCTGCGGCCGCCGTTGCCGCGGCCCTGCGTTCGGGCGCGGGCGACGACCTCGAGTCGCTGACGCTCTTCGACGTCTTCCGTGGCGACCAGGTGGGGGAGGGGCGCAAGTCGCTGGCCTACCGGCTGACCTTCCGCGCCGACCGCACCCTCACAACCGACGAGGTCAGCGCCCTGCGGGATAAGGCCGTCGCGTCGGCGGCCTCGGCGACGGGTGCCCAGCAGCGCTGAGTCGTGCATCCCGGGGGGACGCTCGGGTGACCCGAGAATCCTCGCGGGACGGGTTTGCATGAAACTTCGCATCTGCGTATGGTCATGCAGGTGATCACTGCAGCCATTGCCGGAGCCAGCGGCTACGCAGGAGCCGAGATCGCTCGGCTCCTGCTCGGCCACCCAGACGTCGAGATCGGCGCGCTCACCGCATCGGGCAACGCGGGCACCCGCTTCGGTGACCTCGCGCCCCACCTGCAGGCCCTCGCCGACCGGATCCTCGAGCCGACCGACGCGCAGACCCTCGCCGGGCACGACGTCGTCTTCCTCGCGCTGCCGCACGGACACTCCGCCGCCATCGCCGAGCAGCTGCCCGACGACGTGACCGTCGTCGACTGCGGGGCGGACTTCCGGCTCGACGACGCCGGTGACTGGGACGACTACTACGACACCCCCTTCGCCGGGACGTGGCCCTACGGCCTGCCGGAGCTCGTCCGGGCCGACGGCACGAAGCACCGCGACGCCCTCGTCGGCGCCCGGCGGATCGCCGTCCCCGGGTGCTACCGACCGGCGGCGACGCCTGGCCCTCGCGCCCGGTCTGGCTGCCGGAGTGGTCGAGCCCGACGACGTCGTCGTCGTGGCCGCCTCCGGCACCTCCGGCGCAGGCCGCTCCGCCAAGCCGCACCTCATCGGCTCCGAGGTCATGGGGGCCATGAGCCCCTACGGCGTCGGTGGCGTCCACCGCCACACGCCGGAGATCGAGCGCAACCTCGCCCGCGCCGCCGGCCGCGATGCCACCGTCTCCTTCACCCCGACGCTCGCGCCCATGCCGCGCGGGATCCTGGCCACCGTCACCGCCGGGCGGCTGCCGGTGCCACCGCCGCGACGGTCCGGGCCGCGTGGGAGCAGGCCTACGCCGACGAGCCCTTCGTCCACCTGCTGCCCGAGGGGCAGTGGCCGCACACCGGCAGCGTCGCGGGCTCCAACCTCGTGCACGTGCAGGTCGTCCTCGACGAGCGCAGCGGCCGCGTGGTCGCCATCGCGGCGGAGGACAACCTGACGAAGGGGACGGCCGGCGCCGCCGTGCAGTCCATGAACCTCGCCCTGGGTCTGCCCGAGACCACGGGGCTGCCGACGACGGGAGTGGCACCGTGAGCACGACGACCCCTGCTGGATTTCGCGCCGCCGGCGTGACCGCCGGCCTCAAGCCGAGCGGTCGCCCCGACGTGGCGCTCGTCGTCAACGACGGCCCCGACCGTCACGCGGCCGCGGTCTTCACGACCAACCGCGTGGAGGCCGCACCGGTCACCTGGTCGCGCCAGACCCTCGTCGACGGGCGCGCCGATGCCGTGATCCTCAACTCGGGCGGCGCCAATGCCTGCACCGGCGCGCAGGGCTTCCAGGACACCCACGCGACCGCGGAGCACACCGCAGAAGCCCTCGGGGTCTCCGCCGGCGACGTCGTCGTGTGCAGCACCGGCCTCATCGGCGAGCTGCTCCCGATGGACAAGCTCACCGCCGGTGTCACCGCCGCCGCGACGGTCCTCGACGACGACGGGGGAGCGGCGGCCGCCGAGGCGATCATGACGACTGACACCGTGCCCAAGACCGCCGCGGTGGCGCGTGACGGCTGGAGCGTCGGCGGCATGGCGAAGGGGGCGGGCATGCTCGCCCCGGCCCTCGCCACGATGCTCGTCGTCGTGACGACCGATGCCGTCACGAGTGCGGCCGACCTCGACGCCGCGCTGCGCGAGGCGACCCGCACCACCTTCGACCGGATCGACTCCGACGGCTGCATGTCGACCAACGACACCGTCCTCGCGATGGCCTCGGGTGCGTCGGGCACGAGCGTCGCGCGCGAGGACCTCGCCGAGGCGCTGCGCGAGGTGTGCGCCGACCTGGCACGCCAGCTCATCGGCGACGCAGAGGGAGCCGCCCACGACATCGAGATCGTCGTGCACCACGCGGCGAGCGAGGCCGATGGTCTCGAGGTCGCGCGCAGCATCGCGCGCAACAACCTCTTCAAGTGCGCGATCTTCGGCAAGGACCCCAACTGGGGTCGGGTGCTCGCCGCTGTCGGCACGACGGGCGCGGTCTTCGAGCCGGCCCAACTCGACGTCTCGATCAACGGCGTGCAGGTCTGCCGCGCCGGTGGCGTCGGCGAGGACCGCACCCTCGTCGACCTCGAGGCCCGCGAGGTGCGCGTCGAGGTCGACCTCCATGCGGGGGACGACGAGGTCACGGTGTGGACCAACGACCTCACCCACGACTACGTCCACGAGAACTCCGCCTACTCCACCTGATCGGAGGCCGGCATGACTGCCGAGTCCACCCTGCGCGGCGCCATCGACGCGGCCGCCCTGCGCGTCGCCCAGGCCAAGGCGACGACCCTCGTCGAGGCGCTGCCCTGGCTCGAGCGCTTCCGCGGCGCCCTCGTCGTCATCAAGTACGGCGGCAATGCGATGACCGACGACGCGCTCAAGGCGGCCTTCGCCGAGGACATCGTCTTCCTGCGCTACGCCGGGCTGCGGCCGGTCGTCGTGCACGGCGGCGGCCCGCAGATCCAGGCGATGCTCGACCGGCTCGGCCTCGAGAGCGAGTTCAAGGGCGGGCTGCGCGTCACCACCCCCGAGGTCATGGACGTCGTGCGGATGGTCCTCACCGGTCAGGTCGGCCGCGAGCTCGTGGGCCTGCTCAACCAGCACGGACCCGTCGCCGTCGGCCTCTCCGGCGAGGACGCGAGCCTCTTCGGCGGCCGCCGCAAGGGCGTCGTCGTCAACGGTGAGCCGGTCGACATCGGGCTCGTCGGCGACGTCGAGTCCGTCGACCCCGCCGCGGTCCTCGACATCGTCGACGCCGGCCGCATCCCGGTCGTCTCGACGATCGCCCCCGACCTCGACGTCGACGGGCAGGTGCTCAACGTCAACGCCGACACCGCGGCAGCGGCGCTGGCGGTCGCCCTGCGGGCGCACAAGCTCGTCGTCCTCACCGACGTCGACGGCGTCTACGCCGACTGGCCCGACCGCGACTCGCTGCTGTCTCACCTCACGGCGTCCGGGGCGCGCGACCTGCTGACCCGCGTCGACTCCGGGATGATCCCCAAGCTCGAGGCGTGCATCCGGGCCGTGGAGCACGGCGTGCCCCAGGCTCACGTCGTCGATGGCCGCCAGCCGCACTCGATGCTCCTCGAGCTCTTCACGTCCGAGGGCTTCGGCACGATGATCCTGCCGGACCCCGCCGACACCGACGACGAAGGGGAGGGCAGCCCCTCATGAGCACCCCCAGCGAGCAGCACCAGGCCCTGCTCGAGCGCTACCGCGCCAGCCACATCGGCGTCTTCGGCCTCCCCGGCCTCGTCCTCACCCGCGGTGAGGGCGCCTGGGTGTGGGACGTCGACGGCACGCGCTACCTCGACCTCCTCGGCGGCATCGCGGTCAACGCGCTCGGTCACGGTCACCCCGAGCTCGTCGCCGCGATCTCGAAGCAGGCCGGCGAGCTCGTCCACGTGAGCAACTTCTTCACGACCCCCGCGCAGATCGAGGCGGCCGAGGCGCTGCTGCGCGTCGCGCAGGCGCCGCAGGGGTCAGGCGTCTTCTTCTGCAACAGCGGATCCGAGGCCGTGGAGACGGCGATCAAGCTCTCCCGGCGCACCGGCCGCACGGGGATCGTCGCCGTCGGCGGCGCCTTCCACGGCCGGACCACCGGAGCGGTGAGCCTGACCCACAAGGAGGCATACCGTGCTCCCTTCGAGCCGCTCCTGCCCGGGGTGACGCACGTGGCGCCCGGTGACGTCGAGGCGCTGCGTGCCGCCGTCGGCCCCGACACGGCGATGGTCCTGCTCGAACCCATCCAGGGCGAGGCCGGAGTGGTGACGCCCCCGGAGGGCTATCTCGCCGCAGCCCGCGAGATCACCCGCGAGGCCGGCGTCCTGCTCGTCCTCGACGAGATCCAGACCGGGGTCGGGCGCACCGGTGCGTGGTTCGCCCACCAGCTCGACGGCGTCGTGCCCGACGCGATCACCGTCGCCAAGGGTCTCGGCGGGGGAGTGCCGATCGGTGCCCTGGTGACCTTCGGGCCGGAGACCACCGGGCTGCTCACCGCGGGCCAGCACGGCTCGACCTTCGGCGGCAACCCGCTCGCCTGCAGCGCAGCCCTCGCCGTGCTGTCGACCATCGAGTCCGAGGGCCTGGTCGAGCACGCAGTCACCGCCGGTGAGCTGCTCGTCGAGCGGGTCACGGCGCTGGAACACCCGCTGGTCGCCGGGGTGCGCGGGGCCGGGTTGCTCCGTGCCATCGCGCTGACCGAGCCGATCGCCCCTGCGGCGGCGCTCGTGGCCCGCCGTCACGGCTTCATCATCAACCCGGTCGCGCCCGACGCGCTGCGTCTCGCGCCGCCGCTGACCATCACCACCGACCAGCTCACGAGCTTCGTCGACGCCCTGCCGGGGATCCTCGACGAGGCCGCCAAGGAGTCCGCATGACCGTCCGACACCTGCTCGCCGACGACGACCTCACGGCCGAGGAGCAGTCGCAGGTCCTCGACCTCGCGGCCGCGCTCAAGGCCGACCGGCACGCCGAGCAGCCGCTCGCGGGGCCGCAGGCCGTGGCCATCATCTTCGACAAGCCGACCTTGCGCACCCAGCTGTCCTTCACCACGGGTGTCGCCGAGCTCGGCGGCTACCCGATGGTCGTCGACGGCAACCTCGCCCAGATCGGCACCCGCGAGTCCATCGCCGACGTGGCCCGGGTCGTGGGGCGACAAGTGAGCGCCATCGTCTGGCGCACGCACGGCCAGGACCGGCTGCAGGAGCTGGCCGACCACGTCGACGTGCCGGTGGTCAACGCGCTGACGGACGACTACCACCCCTGCCAGCTGCTCGCCGACCTGCTGACGATCCGCGAGCACAAGGGCTCGACGGCCGGCCGCACCATCGCCTACGTCGGCGACGGGGCCAACAACATGGCCCACTCCTACCTGCTCGCGTGCTCCCTCGCCGGGATGCACGTGCGCATCGGGACCCCGGCCAGCCACCAGCCCTCGGCCGACGTCCTCGCCCGCGCCACGCGGATCGCTGCCGAGCAGGGTGGATCGGTCCTCGTTACCGACGACCCCACGGCCGCAGTGACGGGAGCCGACGTCGTCGCGACCGACACCTGGGTGTCGATGGGCATGGAGGAGCAGAAGGGGGACCGCACCGGGCAGACCTCGCCCTTCGCCCCCTTCGCCGTGACGACGGATCTGCTGGGCCACGCCGCGGCCGACGCGATCGTCCTGCACTGCCTGCCCGCCTACCGGGGTCTGGAGATCGCCGCCGATGTCATCGACGGGCCGCAGTCGGTCGTGTGGGACGAGGCGGAGAACCGGCTGCACGCGCAGAAGGCGCTGCTCACCTTCCTGCTGCGCGCCTCGTCATGATCGCCGCGACCCGACCCGGCCGGCAGGCGCGGATCGTCGAGCTGCTGCGCGAGCACGCCGTGCGGAGCCAGCCCGAGCTCCTCGAGCTCCTCGCTGCCGACGGGATCGAGATCACCCAGGCGACCCTCTCGCGCGACCTGCTCGAGCTGCGTGCCGAGAAGGTCCGCGTGGGCCGTGGCCTCGTCTACGCCATCCCCGGCGAAGGGGGTGACCGCACCCCGCGCGCGGCCGTCGACCCGGCGGAGTACGACGACCGGCTGCGCCGGCTGTGCGAGGAGCTCCTCGTCACGGCTCGGGCGAGCGCCCAGCTCGTCGTCGTGCGCACGCCCCCCGGCGCCGCCAACTACCTCGCCTCGGCGATCGACCACGCACGCCTCACGGGAGTGCTGGGGACGATCGCGGGGGATGACACGATCATGATCATCACCGGTGGCCCCGACGAGGGTGCCGCCGTCACCGCACAGCTGCTGGGCCTGGCCCAGACCACCGACAGCCAGGAGGCACCGTGACCCAGGACGAGACCGCGACGACCGGTGAGCGGGTGAGCCTGTGGGGTGGCCGCTTCGCCGGGGGGCCGAGCGACGCGCTGGCCGCCCTGAGCAAGTCGACGCACTTCGACTGGCGTCTGGCTCCCTACGACATCGCCGGCTCCCGCGCTCACGCGCGTGTCCTCCACGGCGCCGGCCTGCTCGACGACGCGACGCTCGACGCGATGCTCGACGCCCTGCGACGGCTCGCCGACGACGTGACCAGTGGGGCCTTCGAGCCGGCGCTCGACGACGAGGACGTGCACACCGCACTCGAGCGGGGGCTCATCGAGCGGGCGGGTGCCGACGTCGGCGGGCGCCTGCGCGCCGGACGCTCGCGCAACGACCAGGTCGCCACGCTCTTCCGCATGTACCTGCGCGACCACGCCCGGATCGTCTCCGGTCTCGTCCTCGACGTGGCGCGGGCGCTCCTCGACCAGGCGCGGGCCAACATCGACGTCGCCATGCCCGGGCGCACCCACCTCCAGCACGCCCAGCCGGTCCTGCTGAGCCACCACCTGCTCGCGCACGTGTGGCCGTTGCTGCGCGACGTGCAGCGCTTCGTCGACTGGGACGCGCGCACCGCGCTCAGCCCCTACGGCTCCGGCGCTCTCGCGGGCTCCTCGCTCGGGCTCGACCCCGAGGCGGTCGCCACCGACCTCGGCTTCGCCGGGGCGGTCGACAACTCCATCGACGGCACGGCCTCGCGCGACTTCGTCGCGGAGTTCTGCTTCGTCGCCGCGATGACCGCCGTCGACATCTCGCGCCTGGCCGAGGAGGTCATCCTCTGGGCGACGAAGGAGTTCTCCTTCGTCACGCTCGACGACGCCTTCTCGACCGGGTCGAGCATCATGCCGCAGAAGAAGAACCCCGATGTCGCCGAGCTCGCCCGCGGCAAGGCCGGTCGTCTCGTCGGTGACCTCGCCGGTCTGATGACGACGCTCAAGGCGCTGCCGCTGGCCTACAACCGCGACCTCCAGGAGGACAAGGAGCCGGTCTTCGACGCCGTCGACACGCTCGAGGTCCTGCTGCCGGCCTTCTCCGGGATGATGGCGACGATGACCTATCACGGCGAGCGGATGACCTCCCTTGCGCCGCAGGGGTTCTCGCTCGCGACCGACATCGCCGAGTGGCTCGTGCGCGAGGGCGTGCCCTTCCGCGTGGCCCACGAGGTCGCCGGGGCCTGCGTGCGGGTCTGCGAGGAGCGCGACATCGAGCTGTGGGACCTCTCCGACGAGGACCTCACCGGGATCAGCGAGCACCTGACGCCGGGAGTGCGCGAGGTGCTCTCGGTCGAGGGCTCGCTCGCCTCGCGCGATGCCAAGGGCGGCACCGCCCCGGCCCGGGTGCGCGAGCAGCTCGACAACGCGGCGGCAGTGCTCGACGAGCTCGAGACCTTCGCCGGCAGCCGCATCGAGGCCCGCTGACGTGACGACCGGGGACCGTCGCCTCGTCAGGTCCGACCTGGCGGGCGACCCCCTGTCCGTCGCGCCCCTGCTCCTCGGGGCGTGCCTCGTCGTCGGCGAGGTGACCCTGCGCCTGACCGAGGTCGAGGCCTACTGGGGGAGCAACGACCCCGGGTCCCACGGCTACCGCGGCCCGACCCCGCGCACCGAGGTGATGTTCGGCCCGCCCGGCCACCTCTACGTCTACCGGTCCTACGGCGTCCACTGGTGCGCCAACGTCGTCGTCGGGACGAAGGGGGAGTGCGCTGCGGTGCTCCTGCGCGCCGGCGAGGTCGTCGACGGCGTCGACGTCGCATCGTCCCGCCGGCCGGGCGCCTCGGAGCGCGACCTGGCGCGGGGCCCGGGCCGACTGACGAAGGCGCTCGGCTCACGGGGGAGGACAACGGCGCGGCGTGGTCGGCCGGGGTGCTCCCTTCGCCCTCGTGGCACCGGAGCACGCACTCGACCCCGCGCTCGTGAGCACGGGGCCGAGGGTGGGGGTGTCGGGGCCGGGAGGCGATGGTGATGCCTACCCGTGGCGCTTCTCGATCGCCGGTGAGCCGACGGTGTCGACCTACCGCCCGGGCAGGCCGAGGGTCAGGCGGGGTTGACCCCGACGTCGACCTGCTGGGCGAGGTAGTTCTCCTGGCCGACGCGGGCGATCGCGTCGAGCTGCGCCTCGAACCAGTCGGCGTGGCCCTCCTCGTCGCGGGCCATCTCCTCGAAGACCGCCGCGGTCGCGTGGTCACCGAGCTCGTGGCACTCCTTGGCCCCGGCGTTGAACTGCTTGACGGCGACGATCTCGCTGGCGAGGGCCAGCTCGAGCATCTCCTTGGCGTCCTCGCCGATCTGGATGTTGTTGAGCTTCTGGACGTTGGGGTGACCGTCGAACATGAGGATCCGCTCGATGAGCTCGTCCGCGTCCTTCATCTCCCCGATGGACAGGTCGTAGAAGACCTTGCCCAGGCGGGGCAGGCCCCAGTTGTCGAGCATGCGGGCGTGCAGGAAGTACGTGTTGACGACGGTCAGCTCGAGGGTGAGCGCGTCGTTGAGGAGCGTGATGACTCGGGGGTCAGCTGGCTGCACGGTCTACCTCCGCGGGAGATGGGAAGAGGCCGTTGTCGACCTCGCTCCCGACACTCTCGCAGAGGATCCGCCGTACTGAGAAGACACACGCGCCGCAATCGCGGCCGGCTCCGGTGCTCGCGCACACCCGGGAGAGGGTCGTGGCACCCGCGGCGGCGGCGTCGGCGATCTGGCGTTCGCCGACCACGGCACAGTGACAGACGATCACGCCCGGTCTCCCTTCGTCTTCGTGAGGTGAGGCATACCTTAGCCCGACGAAGGGGGGAGATGTCACCGGGTGTTCCACATGGCGGATCGGGGGTGGTCGGGACCGGTGCGCCTGCCGGGGGACCGGTGCGTCCGTGGCAGGCTGTGACGGGGCCCGTGACCGCGGGCCCCGTACCTCCCGGAAGGACCGAGACGACCGTGACCGACATCCTCGACGAGCTGCAGTGGCGCGGAGCGGTGGCGCAGACCACCGACGAGAGCGCGCTGCGACAGGCCCTCGCCGACGGACCGATCACGGTGTATTGCGGCTTCGACCCGACGGCCCCCTCACTGCACTTCGGCAACTTCGTCCAGCTCGTCGCCCTGCGACGGCTCCAGCAGGCAGGCCACAAGGTGATCTGCCTCGTCGGCGGGTCCACCGGGCTCATCGGTGACCCCAAGCCGACGAGCGAGCGCCAGCTGCGGACCAAGGAGCACACGGCGCACAACGTCTCCCGGATCAAGGAGCTCGTGCGGCCCTTCCTCGACTTCGACGGGAGCAGCGGCGTCGCGCACCCGGCGATCCTCGTCGACAACCTCGACTGGACCGCACCGATGACCGCGCTCGACTTCCTGCGCGACATCGGCAAGCACTTCCGGGTCAACCAGATGATCCGCAAGGACGCGATCTCGGCCCGGCTCGAGAGCCAGGAGGGCATCTCCTACACGGAGTTCAGCTACCAGTTGCTCCAGGCGCTCGACTACCTCGAGCTCTACCGGCTCCACGGATGCACCCTCCAGCTCGGTGGGTCCGACCAGTGGGGCAACCTCACCGCGGGTGTCGACCTCATCCACCGGACCGAGGGGGCCTCGGTGCATGCGCTGACCTCGCCCCTGCTCACGGACTCCCACGGGGTGAAGTACGGGAAGTCGGAGGGCAATGCCATCTGGCTGTCGGCGGACATGACGAGTCCGTACGCCTTCTACCAGTACTTCCTCAACGTCGAGGACGCCTCGGTGGTCAAGCTGCTCAAGGTCTTCACCGACCGCAGTCGCGAGGAGATCGACGAGCTCGAGCGGCTCGTGGCCGACGAGCCCTACCGTCGTGCAGCGCAGCGGGCGCTGGCTGCGGACATGACCTCCCTCGTGCACGGGGAGAAAGCGACGGCGTCCGTCCAGGCGGCGTCCGAGGCGCTCTTCGGCAAGGGCGATCTCACCGCGCTTGATGCCAGCACCCTCGTCGACGCCACCGCCGAGCTGCCTGGAGCTGACGTGCCGGCAGGCACCGGGTTGCTCGAGGCCCTGGTCGCGACGGGGCTGGTCGACTCCAAGAAGGCGGCTCGGCGAGCCATCGCGGACGGCGCGGTCTCGATCAACGGCACCAAGATCTCCGACGAGCAGCTCGCGCTCGGTCCCGGGGACTACCTCCACGGTCGGGTCGCCGTGCTCCGTCGGGGGCGCAAGAACCTCGCCGCCGCACGCCAGAGCTGAGCCGCACCACAACGTCCGACGGGGTCGGATCGCCCGGATTCTCGGGGGATCCGACCCCGATTTGGTGAAGTGGAGATCCGTGACCTAATGTTCTCGATGTCAGCCCGAGAGGGAGGAACGGACACCACGCGGCAGCCCTTGCAGGGTTGCACCAAGCAGGCCGGTCCCACGAGCTGACACCCACTCCCAGTGAGAGTTCCACAGGCACTTCGGTGCCGCGGGAAGCGAGTTGGAAACGAGCAGGTCACCTGCTAGAGTGGGAGATCGCCGCAGGCGACAAACCCCCTTCGATCCATCAGGACGAGCGAGTTTGACCCTGTAGCAATCACAGTAGTAACTTGAAGAAGTTGCCCCTTGAAGCATCTGGCCGGAGACGGTGGGTGGTGATGGGTGTGCGTGTGAATCTTGAGAACTCAACAGCGTGTCAAAAATCGATGCCAATACCTCGTCTTGGCTGGTTGTG
>NZ_JBNFOF010000096.1:0-11163 GCF_057364645.1 Janibacter sp. CFPM2_SD2 | reverse complement strand
GTGGGTGACCCCCTCGGCCTCGAGGACCTGCACGGTCCGTCCGACCGCACACGCGGCCGCGGCGTCGTCCCGTCCGGCGACCGGGACCGGGTCGCCGAGGAGCTGGACATCCGCCAGCCGCGCACGCCCGAGGACCCGCCCGGCCGCGACTAGGCTGCGCCCATGGACACCACCACGCAGGGCTCTCGATGCCTCCGCTCCGCCGGAGCCTCTGCCGCCGTCGTGGCCTGGCTCTTCGTGACACCCGTCGTGCTGCCCATGGTGGCGGCGCGACTGCTGCCCCCCGAGATCGGCGGGGCGATCGGCTATCTCCTCCCCTACGTCCTGGTCGCAGCCGCTCCCTTCCTCGTGGCCGCGCTCGTCGTCGGGCTCGGCGTCGCGCTGGGCGGGGCGCATGCGCGAGCCCTGCCGGGGCGCAGCGCCTGCGCGCTGGGCAAACGTGTCGAGCCTCGTCGGCGTCGCCACGGTGGCCGCGACCGTGACGCTCATGTGGCTCGCCGTGCGCCTGGTCGCCTGACCCGGCCAGCATGACCCCTCCCCTGCGCCGCGCCGCGCCGCCGCGCGGTCCTCACCCTCGGCGTCTGGCTGCTGCTCGCCATCGCCTGCTGGGGTGTCGCCTGGGTCGTCGCACCGGACGCCAACGCCGGCGGTCAGTGCGAGGGGCTCGGCTTCGGGTGCACCCTCACGCCGAAGGACGCGCTGGTCTTCGCCGCCTTCCTCGCGACACCGGTCGCCGTCGGGACGCTCCTGCTGGCGCTGCTCCTCGTCGTCGTCACCGTGCAGCGGTCGTGGCTGCCGCGGCTCGGCGGAATCGCGCTCGGCACGCTCGCGGGCGCCTGCGGACTCGCGCTCACGCTGGCCATCGCTGCCGGCCTCGTCGTCGTCCTGTGAGGCCGGCCGTGAGCGCGGCAGGCCGCGCCTAGAGGTACTGCCCGGTGCGCGTG
Organism: Janibacter sp. CFPM2_SD2; assembly: GCF_057364645.1. NCBI lineage: Bacteria > Bacillati > Actinomycetota > Actinomycetes > Micrococcales > Intrasporangiaceae > Janibacter > Janibacter sp. CFPM2_SD2. Next base: position 10,219 of record NZ_JBNFOF010000096.1, on the reverse strand, counting down.
CCGGTGTCGATCGAGCGGCCGGGCTCCGCGGCACCGGACTTGCCGCCGATGAGCGTGCGGATGTAGACGATCCGCTCGCCCTTCTTGCCCGAGATGCGCGCCCAGTCGTCGGGGTTGGTCGTGTTGGGCAGGTCCTCGTTCTCCTTGAACTCCGCGATGCACGCGTCGAGCAGGTGGCCGACCCGCAGGCCCTCGGCGCCGGTCGTGATGAGGTCCTTGATCGCGGCCTTCTTGGCCCGGTCGACGATGTTCTGGATCATCGCGCCGGAGTTGAAGTCCTTGAAGTAGAGGATCTCCTTGTCGCCGCCCTGGTAGGTCACCTCGAGGAACTGGTTGTCGTCGCTCTCGGCGTACATCCGCTCGACGACCGCCTCGATCATCCCCTCGACGGTGGCCTGCCGGTCGCCCCCGTGCTCCTCGAGGTCCTCGGGGTGCAGGGGCAGCTCGGCGGTGAGGTACTTGCTGAAGATGTCGCGGGCACCCTCGGCGTCCGGCCGCTCGATCTTGATCTTCACGTCGAGGCGCCCGGGACGCAGGATCGCCGGGTCGATCATGTCCTCGCGGTTGGTCGCGCCGATGACGATGACGTTGTCCAGGCCCTCGACACCGTCGATCTCCGCGAGCAGCTGCGGGACGATCGTCGTCTCGACGTCGGAGGAGACGCCGGAGCCACGGGTGCGGAAGAGGCTGTCCATCTCGTCGAAGAAGACGACAACGGGGGTGCCGTCGCTCGACTTCTCCCGAGCGCGGTGGAAGATCAGCCGGATGTGCCGCTCGGTCTCGCCGACGTACTTGTTGAGCAGCTCCGGGCCCTTGATGTTGAGGAAGTAGGCCGTCGCGCTGTCCTGCCCGGTCCGCTCGGCGACCTTGCGCGCCAGCGAGGCCGCGACCGCCTTGGCGATCATCGTCTTGCCGTTGCCGGGCGGGCCGTAGAGGAGCACGCCCTTGGGCGCCTTGAGCTGGTGGCGCTCGTAGAGCTCGGCGTGCAGGTAGGGCAGCTCGACGGCATCGCGGATCGCCTCGATCTGCGTGCTGAGGCCACCGATGTCGTCGTAGTCGAGGTCGGGCACCTCCTCGAGGACGAGGTCGGCGACCTCGGCCCGCGGGATCCGCTCGACGGCGATGTTGCTGCGCTGGTCGACGAGCACGGCGTCGCCGACGCGCACCTGCTTGCCGGTCACCCGGCCGCCGCTGCGCACGACCCGCTCCTCGTCCTGGCGCATGAGCACGAGGAGGCGGTCGTCGTCGAGGACCTCCTTGACGACGACGACCTCGCCGGCGACGTCCTCGGGGTGCACCGACACGATGTTCATCGCCTCGTTGAGCCGCACCTCACGACCCACCCCGAGCTCACCGGTCTCGACCGCCGGCGAGACGGCGACGTGCATCTTGCGGCCGCCGGAGAGGACGTCGGCGGTCCCGTCGTCGTTGACGTCGACGACCACGGCATAGGACGAAGGGGGCTGGGCCAGCCGCTCGATCTCCTCCCGGAGGGTGACGATCTGCTGGCGCGCGTCCTTGAGCGTGCGCACGAGGCGCTCGTTCTGCGAGGCGACGGTCGCCATCTGCGACTTCTGCTGGGTCAGCTTGTCCTGCAGGGCCCGCACGTCCTGGGGCGTGGGCTCGGTCGTCATCGTCGTGCTCCCTTCGGGCCGGGGTGTCGGCTGCCTCCAGTCTCCCCCTTCGCCCTATCGCGGCGTCGGGGGGACCACGCCTCGGGCGAGCTTGCGCATCTTCTTCTCCGACGCGACCCGCTCCCCGAGGGCCTCGGAGGTCCACTCGGCGTCGTCGGCGCCCGGTGGCACCTCGGCCGGAGCCGTGCTCTCGTCGCCCTCCTGGGCGGCGTAGCCCTTGCCCGGGCGACGCTTGCGCATCGGCGGGGTGACGCCCGGGGCGAGCCGGCGGGTCGTGATGAGGAATCCGGTGTGCCCGTGCATGCGGTGCTGCGGGCGCACGGCGAGACCCTCGAGGTGCCAGCCGCGCACGAGCGACTCCCACGCCTCGGGCTCGGTGAAGGTGCCGAAGTCGCGCATCGCCTCGGCGACCTTGCTCAGCTGGGTGGCCGTGGCGACGTAGCAGATGAGCACACCACCGGGCGCGAGCGCCTCGGCGACGACCTCGAGGCACTCCCACGGGGCGAGCATGTCGAGGACGACCCGGTCGACGGTGCCGGGCTCGACCGCCCCGGGCAGCGACTCGACGAGGTCGCCGACGGACACGGTCCACGCCGGGTGGTCCTCGCCGAAAAAGGCGCGGGCATTCGCCGTCGCGATCTCGGCGAAGTCGGCGCGGCGCTCGAAGGACAGGACCCGACCGGTGTCGCCGACCGCGCGCAGGAGCGACATCGACAGGGCACCGGAGCCGACTCCGGCCTCGACGACCGTGGCGCCCGGGAAGACGTCGGCCATCGCCACGATCTGGCCCGCGTCCTTGGGGTAGACGACGGCGGCGCCGCGCGGCATCGACATGACGTAGTCGGACAGCAGCGGCCGCAGCACGAGGTACTCGGTGCCGGCCGTGTTGGTGATCGTCGACCCGTCGGGGGCGCCGATGAGGTCGTCGTGCTTGACGTGCCCTCTGTGGGTGTGGAACTGCTTGCCCGGCGTCAGGGTGATCGTGTGCATCCGCCCCTTGGGGTCGGTCAGCTGCACGCGGTCACCCTCACGGAAGGGGCCGCGACGGTAGGCGGATCCGGTGGCGGTCATGGTGGGCGAGTCTAGTTGCGCGCCAGGGCTGCGTTGACCCGCTCGACCCGCACGATGCCCCGCAGCACTCCCCCTTCGCTCACCGCGACGATCCGCGAACGCGACTCCTGGAAGCCACGGACGAGGTCGGTGGCCTCGTGGCCGGGCGTCAGCTCGACGGCCCACCCCTGCGGGGCGCGGGCCACGACGGCGGGAGACGGGGGGTCGTGCCCACCGCGGTCGGCGGGACGGCCCGCAGGGCGTCGTGGTCCACGAGACCGACGGGACTGCCATCGGCGGCCACGACCACCGGCAGGGCGCGAAGGGAGGTCAGCTCCGCCACGGGCGCGTCGAGCCCGATGGGCGCCGCCGGCTCGACGAGGCTCGGCACGTCGAGCCGGCCGAGCTGGCCCATCGCCCGACCGTGGGCGATGGCCGAGGAGGCGCCCGACCACAGGAAGGCGGCGATGAACATCGTCCAGACCATCGTCGACAGCTGGGGCTGCTGGCCACGCAGCAGCGGCAGGACCACGACCCCCACGACGATGGCGACGACGAGGACCCGGCCGAGGACGCCGGCGGCCACCCGGGCCCGGCCCTGGTCGCCCGTCACGCCCCAGACGAGGGACTCGACGACCTGACCGCCGTCGAGCGGGAGGCCGGGCAGCATGTTGAGCACCGCGAGCGCACCGTTGACGAAGGCGATGCCGCCGAGTACCGAGGCGACGAGACCGTCGCCGAGCGCCGCGGCCAGCAGGAAGCAGACGATGCCGAGGAGCGCATTGGTCAGCGGACCGACGATCGCGATGGCCGCCATCGTCGCCGGCGTGCCGCGTGTCGCCTCGAAGGTCGTGTGGCCGCCCCAGAGGTCGGCGACGACCCGGTGCACGGTGTGGCCGAAGGTGCGGGCCGTCACCGCGTGCGCCGCCTCGTGGGCGAGGACGCTCAGCAGGAGGGCCAGGGCGTAGACGGCGGCGACGCCGTAGCCCACAGCGGGGCCGTGCACGCGGGCGGCCGAGGGGCCGATGAGCAGGAGGATCAGCCCGCCCATGAGGAGCCAGGACCAGCCGAGGAAGACTGGCACGCCGCCGATCGTCGCCAGGCGGATGCCGCGGGGAGTGTCGTCGAGGGGCGCCGCCATGGACACGACCCTAGGCGAGGCGGGTGAATGGGGATAATGAGTGGTCCACCGCCCCCTGTGCACAAGGATCGACCAGGTGACCGACACCGCCCTTCGCCCCGACGCCACCGCCGAGCTGAAGGAGACGCTGGCCCAGCGTGTCCTGATCATGGACGGGGCGATGGGGACGATGATCCAGCGGCAGGGGCTGTCGGAGGCGGACTTCCGCGGCGAGCGCTTCGCCGACTGGGGCAGCGACCTGCAGGGCAACAACGACCTGCTCGTGCTCACCCAGCCCGAGCTCATCACCGAGCTGCACCGGCAGTACCTCGAGGCCGGCGCCGACCTCATCGAGACCAACACCTTCAACGCCCAGCGCATCTCGATGGCCGACTACGGCATGGAGGACCTCTCCCGGGAGATCAACGTCGAGGCCGCGCGGCTGGCCCGTCTGGCCGCCGACGAGTTCACCGCCCAGGACCCGTCGCGGCCGCGCTGGGTCATGGGTGCGCTCGGCCCGACGAACCGCACCGCGTCGATCTCGCCGGACGTCAACGACCCCGGCAAGCGCAATGTCACCTTCACCGAGCTCGTCGACGCCTACCTCGAGCAGGCCCGCGGCCTCGTCGAGGGCGGGGTCGACCTGCTCATCGTCGAGACGATCTTCGACACGCTCAACGCCAAGGCGCGATCTTCGCCCTCGAGACGCTCTTCGAGGAGCACGGGCGGCGCTGGCCGGTCATCATCTCGGGCACGATCACCGATGCCTCCGGCCGCACCCTCACCGGGCAGACGACCGAGGCCTTCTGGAACTCCGTGCGCCACGCCCAGCCCCTCGCCGTCGGGCTCAACTGCGCGCTCGGTGCCGAGGAGCTGCGCCAGTACGTCGTCGAGCTCGGCCGCGTCGCCGACACCTACATCTCGGCCTACCCCAACGCCGGGCTGCCCAATGCCTTCGGCGAGTACGACCAGGACCCGGAGTACATGGCCGGGCTCGTCGCCGAGTTCGCGACCTCCGGGCTGGTCAACCTGCTGGGCGGGTGCTGCGGCTCCAGCCCCGAGCACATCGCCGCCATCGCGAAGGGAGCGGCCGCCGCTCCCCCGCACGTCCCGGTCGAGGTCGAGCCGGCCCTGCGCCTGTCGGGCCTCGAGCCTTCAACGTCACCGCCGACAGCCTCTTCGTCAACGTCGGCGAGCGGACCAACGTCACCGGCTCGGCGAAGTTCCGCAAGCTCATCGAGGCCGATGACTACCCGGCCGCGCTCGCGGTCGCGCAGCAGCAGGTCGAGAGCGGCGCCCAGGTCATCGACATCAACATGGACGAGGGCATGCTCGACGGCGAGGCCGCCATGGGCACCTTCGTCAACCTCGTCGGCTCCGAGCCGGACATCTCGCGCGTGCCGCTGATGATCGACTCGTCGAAGTGGCACGTCATCGAGACCGGCCTGCAGCGCACCCAGGGCAAGCCGATCGTCAACTCGATCTCGATGAAGGAGGGCGTCGAGCCCTTCGTCGAGCAGGCCCGGCTGTGCCGCAAGTACGGCGCGGCGATCGTCGTCATGGGCTTCGACGAGGAGGGGCAGGCCGACAACCTCGAGCGGCGCAAGGAGATCGCCCAGCGGGCCTACACGATCCTCACCGAGGAGGTCGGCTTCCCCGCCGAGGACATCGTCTTCGACCCCAACATCTTCGCCCTGGCGACGGGCATCGAGGAGCACGCCGAGTACGGCACCGACTTCATCGAGGCGACCCGCTGGATCAAGGACAACCTGCCGCACGCGCTCGTCTCCGGTGGCGTCTCCAACGTCTCCTTCAGCTTCCGCGGCAACAACCCCGTGCGCGAGGCGATCCACGCCGTCTTCCTCTACCACGCCATCGAGGCGGGCATGGACATGGGCATCGTCAACGCCGGCGCCCTCGTCCCCTACGACACGCTCGACCCGCAGCTGCGCGAGCGGATCGAGGACGTCGTGCTCAACCGGCGCGAGGACTCCACCGAGCGCCTGCTCGAGATCGCCGAGGAGCACCGCGGCAGCGGTGCCGTCGCGGAGGCCGCGACCGAGGAGTGGCGCGAGCTCCCCCTTCGCGAGCGGATCACGCACGCACTGGTCAAGGGCATCGACACCCACGTCGTCGACGACACCGAGGCCCTGCGCGTCGAGATCGACGAGGCCGGCGGCGAGCCGCTCGAGGTCATCGAAGGGCCGCTCATGGACGGCATGGGGGTCGTCGGAGACCTCTTCGGCGAGGGCAAGATGTTCCTCCCGCAGGTCGTGAAGTCGGCCCGGGTGATGAAGAAGGCCGTCGCCCACCTCATCCCCTTCATCGAGGCCGCCAAGAAGCCCGGCGACGCCAGCCGCTCCAAGGGACTGATCGTCATGGCAACGGTCAAGGGCGACGTCCACGACATCGGCAAGAACATCGTCGGCGTCGTGCTGCAGTGCAACAACTACGACGTCATCGACCTCGGGGTCATGGTGCCGACGCAGAAGATCCTCGAGACGGCCAAGGAGCACGACGCCGACGTCATCGGCCTGTCGGGCCTGATCACGCCGTCGCTGGACGAGATGGTCGGCGTCGCCTCGGAGATGCAGCGCCAGGGCTTCGACATCCCGCTGCTGCTCGGCGGTGCGACGACCTCGCGCGCCCACACGGCCGTCAAGGTCGACCAGCAGTACGACGGGCCGGTCGTGTGGGTCAAGGACGCCTCGCGCTCGGTCCCGGTGGTCAGCCAGCTGCTCAGCCCGACGGCGAAGCCCCAGCTCCTCGAGGAGGTCTCGGCCGACTACGAGGCCCTGCGTCGGCGGCACGCCAACAAGCAGGGCGACCGACCGCTGCTGTCCTACGAGGAGGCCCTCGAGGCGCGCACGCCCGTCGACTGGTCGGCCGAGCAGCCGCACCTGTCGGGCGTGAGCCCGACCCGGCAGGTCTTCGTCGACTACGACCTCGCCGAGCTGCGCGAGTACTTCGACTGGCAGCCCTTCTTCAACGCCTGGGAGCTCAAGGGGTCCTTCCCCGACATCCTCAACAGCCCGGCGACGGGCGAGGTCGCGCGCAAGCTCTACGACGAGGCGCAGGCGATGCTCGACCGGATCATCGAGGAGCGCTGGCTGACGGCGAAGGGGGTCATCGGGCTCTTCCCCGCCAATGCCGTCGGTGACGACATCGAGATCTACACCGACGAGTCGCGCTCGCAGGTCGCGCACACCCTGCACATGCTGCGCCAGCAGGGCCAGCACCGTGCGGGCGTGCCCAACCGGTCGCTCGCCGACTTCGTCGCCCCCCGGGACACGGGCATCAAGGACTGGGTCGGCGCCTTCGCGGTGACCGGCGGCATCGGCGTGCAGGAGCGCATCGCGCAGTTCAAGGCCGACAACGACGACTACAACGCGATCCTCCTCGAGGCGCTCGCCGACCGCTTCGCCGAGGCCTTCGCCGAGCGCATGCACGAGCGGATCCGCACCGAGATCTGGGGCTATGCCCCCGACGAGCAGCTCGACAACCGTCAGCTCATCAAGGAGCAGTACGCGGGCATCCGACCCGCACCCGGCTACCCGGCCTGCCCCGACCACACCGAGAAGCAGACGCTGTGGAAGCTGCTCGACGTCGACGAGATCGGCATCGAGCTCACCGAGGGCATGGCGATGTGGCCCGGCGCCTCGGTGTCCGGCTGGTACTTCGGCCACCCCGACAGCCAGTACTTCGTCGTGGGCCGGCTGGGCAAGGACCAGGTCGAGAGCTATGCGCAGCGCAAGGGCTGGACCCTGGCCGAGGCCGAGCGCTGGCTCGGGCCCAACCTCGGCTACGCGCCGGAGTGACCCCGAGCATCTCGCCGTCGCGGGCGGCCGACTTCAAGCAGTGCCCGCTGCTCTACCGCTTCCGCTCGATCGACCGGCTCGACGAGGCGCCGTCACCGGCGGCGGCCAGGGGCACCCTCGTGCACGCCGTGCTCGAGGAGCTCTTCGACCTGCCCGCGGCCGAGCGCACCCCGGAGGCTGCTGTCGGGCTGCTGCCTGGCCGGTGGCAGGCGCTCGTCGACGACCGGCCCGAGCTCGCCCAGATGATCCTCGACGATGCAGCCCTCACCGAGGAGTCGTGGTTCGCCGAGGCGGCGAAGCTCGTCGAGCGGTGGTTCACCCTCGAGGACCCCTCGAGGCTCGAGCCGTCTCGACGTGAGGTCAAGGTCGAGGTCGAGGTGGACGGGCTGACCCTGCGCGGCATCATCGACCGGGTCGACGTGGCGCCGACGGGCGAGGTGCGCATCGTCGACTACAAGACCGGCCGCTCGCCCTCCGAGCGCTTCGAGGGCAAGGCGCTCTTCCAGATGAAGTTCTACGGCCTCGTCCACTGGCGCACGACGGGTCGGGTGCCGGACCTGCTCCAGCTCGTCTACCTGCGCGACGGCCAGGTCATCCGCTGCGTCCCCGACGAGGCCGACCTGCTGGCCCTGGAGCGCAATGTGCGCGCCGTGTGGCAGGCAATCGAGCAGGCCACGGCCACCGGCGACTTCCGGCCCAACCCGTCGCGGCTGTGCAGCTGGTGCGACTTCAAGGCGCTGTGCCCGGCCTTCGGCGGGACACCGCCGCCTCTCCCCCCTTCGCCTGCGACGGAGGAGACCACGGACGCGCGCGACCTTAGGGCCGCGCGGCCTCCCCCAGTGCCAGCGGCACCAGGTCGAAGGGGTGAGCCGGCGAGCGTGTCGACGCGGACCGAGCCCGGGATGTCCGGGATCTCGACGATGTGCGGCACGGCGAGCGTCGGCACGCCGGCAGCCGTCGCGGAGCGCACGCCGGTCGGCGAGTCCTCGATGGCGATGCAGGCTGCCGGGTGCACGCCGAGCTTCTCCGCAGCGGTGGCATAGGGCTCGGGGTGCGGCTTGCCGTGGGTCACGAGGTCGCCCGTGACCATGAGACCGAAGGAGCCCGACTCGGTGGCCTCGACGACGGCACCGGCGAGGTCGGTCCACGACATCGTCACGAGCGCCTGCGGGATGTCGAGCTCACGGCAGGCAGCGAGCAGCTCACGTGCGCCGGGGCGCCACGGCACCTCCTGGGCGATCTGCTCGACGACCCGGGACTGCAGCCGGTGGACGACCTCCTCGGCGGGCAGGTCGACGGGCGAGTTGTCGAGGATGAACTGCGCGGAGACGAGGAGCGGGTTGCCGACGAGCTGGACGGCCAGCTCGTGGGTCCACGTACCGCCGAACTCCTCGACGAGCTCGTGCTCGGCGGTGATCCAGTAGGGCTCGGTGTCGACGAGGGTGCCGTCCATGTCCCACAGGACGGCGGCGGGCAGGGCGGCGGGCTCGGTGCTCACAGGCGCCAAGATTACGCGTCGTAGGGTGGTGGTCGTGATCGAGATCGAGGACCTGCCCGAGCTGCACGACCCGGTGATGATCTGCGCCTTCGAGGGCTGGAACGACGCCGGTGAGGCTGCCTCCCGGGCGATCGAGCACCTCGGGAGTCTGTGGGACGCCGAGACCGTCGCGGCCATCGACCCGGAGGACTACTACGACTTCCAGGTGACCCGCCCGCGGGTGATCAACCAGGGCCAGGGGCGCGGCATCCACTGGAACACCACGCGCATCCTGCTGGCCTCCCCCGACAGCCTCGGGCGCGACGTCCTGCTCGTCACCGGCATCGAGCCCTCCTTCCGCTGGCGTGCCTTCACCACCGAGCTGCTCGACCTCGCCGCGGCCAACGGCGTCACGACCGTCATCACCCTCGGTGCCCTGCTCGCCGACGTCGCGCACTCGCGGCCCATCCCGGTCGTGTGCACGAGCGAGGACGAGGCGGTCGCCTACAAGCACGACCTCGAGCCGGCGCGATACGAGGGCCCCACCGGCATCACGGGCGTCGTGGCCGACGGTGCCCACCAGGCGGAGATGGTCTCGATCTCGGCCTGGGCGAGCGTGCCGCACTACACCTCGCAGGTCCCGTGCCCCAAGGCCTCGCTCGCCCTGCTCAGCCAGCTCGAGGACCTGCTCGACACGGTCATCGACCACGGTGACCTCGAGGAGGAGGCGCAGGCCTGGGAGCGCGGCGTCGACGAGCTGGCCAGCACCGACGAGGACGTCGCCGAGTACGTCTCGGCCCTCGAGAGCGCGCAGGACACGTCCGAGCTGCCCGAGGCGAGCGGCGACGCGATCGCCAAGGAGTTCGAGCGCTACCTGCGTCGTCGCGGCGACGGCACCGACAACCCCGCCTGACCGCTCCAGGTTTCGTATTTCCTTAAGGAAATACGAACCCCGGCCCCCAGACGCCGCATCTCCTTAAGGAAATGCCCAACCCTGCCGCCCAGCAGGCGGTGCGGAGGTCAGAGGCGGATGCCGAGGAGGGCGTCGATCGCCCGCGCCAGCTCGCCCGGCGCGGAGCGCACCTCGCCCGGGCCCGCGAGCGACTGCTCGGCCCAGGCG
>NZ_JBNFOF010000095.1:0-11175 GCF_057364645.1 Janibacter sp. CFPM2_SD2 | reverse complement strand
TCGACCGCTCCACGGCCGGCTTCGACGACGAGGGGCGGTGCGTCGCCGCACGCCCCTTCGTGCTGCCTGCGTCAGGCGCCGAGCTTGGCGAGGATGAGCTCGCGGGCCTTGCCGGCGTCGGCCTGGCCCTTCATCTCCTTCATCACCTGACCGATGAGCGCACCCGCGGCCTGGACCTTGCCGCCGCGGATCTTGTCGGCGACGTCGGGGTTGGCCTCGATGACCTTGTCGATCGCTGCCTCGAGCGCACCGTCGTCCTGGACGAGCTCGAGCCCGCGGGCGTCGGCGACGGCGGTCGGGGTGCCCTCGCCGTCGAGGACACCCTCGAGGACCTGACGGGCCATCTTGTCGTTGAGGCGACCGGAGCCGACGAGCGACTCGAGCTCGGCGACGTGCTCGGGCGTCACACCCGTCTGCTCGGCATAGGTCGCGAGGTCGACGCCCTCGGTGTTGGCGCGACGCGAGGGCTCGCCGAGCCACCACTTGCGGGCAGCCTGCGGCTTGGCGCCGGCCGCGACGGTGGCCTCGATGAGCTCGGTGGCACCGGCGTTGAGCACGTCACGCATCTCGAGGTCGGAGTAGCCCCACTCCCCCTGCAGCCGCTTGCGGCGCTGCGCCGGCGGCTCGGGCAGGGTGGCGCGCAGCTCCTCGACCCACTCACGGCTCGGGGCGACCGGCACGAGGTCGGGCTCGGGGAAGTAGCGGTAGTCCTCGGCGTCGGACTTCTCGCGGCCGCTCGTCGTCACGCCGGTGTCCTCGTGCCAGTGGCGCGTCTCCTGCAGGATCGAGCCGCCCTCGGTGAGCACGGCCGCGTGGCGGCAGACCTCGTAGCGGACCGCGCGCTCCACGGAGCGAAGGGAGTTGACGTTCTTGGTCTCGGTACGGGTGCCGAGCGGGACGTCGAGCTGGGCCTGGTTGGAGGGATCAGCCGAGTCGCCGGCCTTCGGGCGAAGGGAGAGGTTGACGTCGCAGCGCATCGAGCCCTGCTCCATCTTCACGTCGGAGACGTCGAGGGCACGCAGCAGGTCACGCAGCGCGGCGACATAGGCCTTCGCCACCTCGGGGGCCCGCTCGCCCGCGCCGACGATCGGGCGGGTGACGATCTCGATGAGCGGGATGCCGGCGCGGTTGAAGTCGACGAGCGAGTACTCGGCGCCCTGGATGCGACCGGTGGAGCCACCGATGTGCATGCTCTTGCCGGTGTCCTCCTCCATGTGGGCCCGCTCGATCTCGACCCGGAAGGTCTCGGTGCCCTCGCCCGAGGCCGCCGGGATCTCGACGTCGAGGTAGCCGTCGAAGGCGATCGGCTCGTCGTACTGCGAGGTCTGGAAGTTCTTCGGCATGTCCGGGTAGAAGTAGTTCTTCCGGGCGAAGCGGCACCAGTCGGCGATCTGGCAGTTGAGCGCCAGGCCGATGCGGATCGCGGACTCGACACCGGTCGCGTTGACGACCGGCAGCGCGCCGGGCAGGCCGAGGCAGACCGGGCAGGTCTGGGTGTTGGGCTCGGCGCCGAAGACCGTGGCGCAGCCGCAGAACATCTTCGTCGCGGTGCCGAGCTCGACGTGCACCTCGAGACCCATGACGGGGTCGAAGGTGGCGAGGGCCTCGTCGTAGCCGAGGACCGCGTCGGTGGTGGTCGTCGCCATGTCTCAGGCTCCCTTCGTGATGGCCAGCTCGGGGGCCTGCTCGAGCAGGTGCCCACCCCAGGCGGAGACGAGGCGCTGCTCGAGGGCGGCGCCGACGGTGTAGAGGCGGTCGTCGGCCATGGCCGGCGCGAGGATCTGGAAGCCCGCGGGCAGGCCGTCCTCGGCGAGACCGCTCGGCAGGGACATGCCGGGCACGCCCGCGAGGTTGGCCGGGATCGTCGCGATGTCGCCGCGGTACATCGCCAGCGGGTCGTCGGACTTCTCGCCGAAGCGGAAGGCGGTCGTCGGGGCCGTCGGCGAGACGAGGACGTCGGCGGTCTCGAAGGCCCGCGCGAAGTCGTCGGCGATGAGGCGGCGGACCTTCTGCGCGCTGCCGTAGTAGGCGTCGTAGTAGCCCGACGAGAGGGCATAGGTGCCCAGGATGATGCGGCGCTTGACCTCGTCGCCGAAGCCGGCGTCACGGCTGGCGGCCATGACCTGCTCCGCGCTCGGGGCGTCGACGCCCTCGGGCCCGACCCGCAGGCCGTAGCGCATCGCGTCGAAGCGGGCGAGGTTGCTGCTCGCCTCGCTCGGCATGATCAGGTAGTAGGCGCCGAGCGCGTGGACGACGTTGGGCATCGAGACCTCGACGACCTCGGCACCCGCGTCGAGGAGGTGCTGGACCGACTCGTCGAAGCGCGCCTGGACGAGCGGCGAGAAGCCCTCACCGGTGAGCTCGCGGACGATCCCGATCTTCATCCCGGCGACGTCGGCACGCTGCGCGGCACCGACGACATCGGGCACCGGCTGGTCGACCGAGGTCGAGTCGAGCGGGTCGTGCCCGGCCATGACCTCGTGCAGCAGCGCCGTGTCGAGGACGGTGCGGGCACAGGGGCCGGCCTGGTCGAGCGAGGAGGCCATCGCGATGAGGCCGTAGCGGGAGACGCCGCCGTAGGTCGGCTTGACGCCGACCGAGCCGGTGACGGCCGCGGGCTGGCGGATCGAGCCGCCGGTGTCGGTGCCGGTCGCCAGCGGCGCCTGCCACGAGGCGACGACCGCGCTGGAGCCGCCGCCGGAGCCGCCGGGGATGCGCTCGAGGTCCCAGGGGTTGCGGGTCAGGCCGTAGGCCGAGTGCTCCGTCGAGGAGCCCATGGCGAACTCGTCCATGTTGGTCTTGCCGAGGATCGGCAGGCCGGCTGCCTTGAGCTTGCTGACGACGGTCGCGTCGTAGGGCGGGATCCAGCCCTCGAGGATCTTCGAGCCGGCGGTCGTGGGGATGCCGGTCGTCGTCATGACGTCCTTGACGGCGATCGGGACACCGGCGAGGCGGTGGAGGCTCTCCCCCTTCGCCCTGCGCTCGTCGACGGCGCGGGCCTCGGCGAGGGCGGACTCGCCGGCGACGTGGAGGTAGGCGCCGACCTGCTCGTCGACACCCTCGATGCGGTCGAGGTGGGCGCGGGTGATCTGCTCGGAGGAGAGGTCACCGGAGGCCAGCGCGTCGGCGAGCGCGGCAGCGGTCATGCGGGTGGGGTCGCTCACGTGGGGTCCTTCGGCTCAGTCTTCGGTGAGGATGCGCGGCACGGCGAAGCGCTCGACCTCGGAGGCCGGCGCCATGGCCAGGGCCTCCTCGGGGGTCAGCGACGGGCGCACCTCGTCCGGGCGGGTGACGTTGACGATCGGCATCGGGTGGCTCATCGGCTCGACGCCCTCGATCGGAGCCTGCTGCACGGCCTCGACGGAGGAGATGATGGTCGCGAGCTCGCCGACCATGCGGTCGAGCTCGGCGTCGGAGAGGTCGATACGGGCCAACGAGGCCAGATGGGCCACGTCGTCGCGAGAGAGGTCAGCCATGCGGGACAGTCTAGGTTCCGGCGAAGGGGGCGGCGTCCCCGGTCGTCGCGGACCCAGAGGTGACCTCCGGGTACGACGATCACCTGCGTCGGAGGGGCCCGACTCTCCACCGGGGTGTCAGGGCTCGCCGGGTCGGCGACCGGGACCTGGTCGTCGTACCCGCAGGTCACATTGCTCCATGGTGCGGATGACCACCGCCCGCACCCACTCGGGCCGGTACATCACCATCTCCCAGGTGAAGCGCAGCACCAACCATCCCTGCGCGATGAACCGGTCGTAGCGATAGCAGTCCTTCTCGAGGCCGTCGAGCTGGCCGTGCCACTCGAAGGAGTCCGCTTCCAGCACGAGACGCAGCTCCTCGTCCGCCAGGTCCACGGTGCCGACCTTGCCCTCGTCGTCATGGATCTCCACCTGTGGTCTGACCTGCAGACCGGGGATGTCCGACACGATCCAGCGCAGGACGGACTCGAAGGGATTGGCGGCCTCGGAGCTGGCCATGCCGATGACCGACTCGGCACGAGAGCGGTAGAGGTTGGGCAGACCTGCAGCAGCCAGCAGGAGCTCGTCCTGGGTCACCATGCCCTCGCGCAGCGCCGAGTCGACGATCGCGAGCGCCTCGTCCTGGGGTAGCTGACCGGCGCAGTCGAGCGCGGTCCGGACCCGGTCGGTGACCCAACCGTCGTCGCGATCACCTGCGGGGACATCGCGGTACCGCACGTCAATGCGCCGGCGGACGCTCGCTGGAACGGCACGCCCGCGAGGCACGGCCACCTGTGGGCGGGTCGGATACCACTTCATCCGCCACCCCCAGCGAGCCGCCGCGGACTGCAGGACCGCCGTCCCAGACATCTGGTGAGCGGCCCGGCGCGCGGTCTGGGCCACGTCCTCGAGCGAGACGCGCTCCCCGATCGATGGCACGAAGGGGAGGGCGTAGCGGCCCCGGCTGTGCCGGACGACGCGCTGCCCGGCCAGGGCCCGACGCAGTGCACCCTCGGTGACATGGGTCAGCAGCTCTGCTCGCGTGGCAACTCCCCCGAGCTGTGTGATGACCTCCTCCGGCTGCATGCCTCGATCTTGCGGGCATCGGCCGCCCGCGTGCTCCCGCTTGTCCACAGCCCACGGGCAGACCTGCCCGCAGGCCGAGCGGAGTGACCTGCGGGTACGACGATCACCTCTGCGCAACACCTCCGAACAACCCCTGGAAGGTCAGGGGCCCCGGCACACTCATGTCGGCACCTGATCGTCGTACCCGCAGGCAACCCCGGGACGCAGGTCTGCGGGAGCGACGGGCGCTCGCTAGAGGACCGGGATGGTCTCGCGGGTGCGGGACACCGTCTCGTGGTCGACCTCGACGACGAGGAGGTCCTCCCCGCCACCGAGCCGCGCCCGCACCTCGCCGGTCGGGTCGGCGAGCGCGGAGCGACCGATGCCATAGGGACCGCGCACCGACTCCGGGGTCCAGGCCTGCCCGACGGCGAGCAACCAGGCCTGGGCGTCGTGCGCGCGAGCCCGGGTGAGCAGGTCCCACTGGCTCGCCTTGCCGGGCCCGTCCCCCCACGAGGCGGGCAG
The DNA here is from genome assembly GCF_057364645.1 of Janibacter sp. CFPM2_SD2. Taxonomy (NCBI): domain Bacteria; kingdom Bacillati; phylum Actinomycetota; class Actinomycetes; order Micrococcales; family Intrasporangiaceae; genus Janibacter; species Janibacter sp. CFPM2_SD2. Next base: position 6,130 of record NZ_JBNFOF010000095.1, on the reverse strand, counting down.
CACGACGAGCTCGGCACCACGCCGACCCAGCTCGGTGAAGTGGTCGGCGAAGCGCACGTCGTAGCAGGTGGCCAGGCCGACGGACCAGCCGTCGACCTCGACGGTGCGCACCTCGTCGCCGGGCGCCACCGTGTCGGACTCACGGCTGCCGAAGGCGTCGTAGAGGTGGATCTTGCGATAGGTCGTCTCCTCGACGCCACCGCCGGTGACGAGCAGCGTGTTGTGCACTCGCGAGCGCTCCCTGCCCTCGGCGGTCGTGATCTCGTCGGCGGGGGTGAACATGCCGACGACGAGGGTCACGCCGTGCCGCGCAGCCACCTCGCGCACACCGTCGGCAAAGCGCCCGTCGAGGGGCTCGGCGGCGGTGTCGAGCCGACCGGCGAAGGAGGCCATCGCCGCCTCGGGGTGGACGACGAGCCGGGCACCGGCGTCCGCGGCCCGGGCGGTCCACTCCCCGAGCGTGACGAGGTTGGCGGCCGGGTCACCGGTGGCGGACCACTGGCATCCGGCCAGACGCATGACGGACGAAGGGGAGGTCACGCTGCTCCCCCCTTCGAACTGGAGTCGGCCTCGGCACGCCGGGCCATGTCCCGGGCCGCGGCGAGCACCACCTCGTCACGGCACCCGGCCGCGAAGCCCTCGATGCGGCGGGAGATCTCCCGGCCGAGGAGCCGCTGGCCGATGGCGTGGGCGATCCGCTGGAGCAGACGGGGACGCAGCCGCACGTCGTAGGTGTACTTCCACACCGCGAGCGCGCCGTCGCCGTCGGGCTGGAAGCGCCACCCGCCGCCGAAGCGCTCGAAGAACCACGGGCCGCTGACCATCGTCATGCCCACGGAGGTCGGCGGGCGCCACGAGACGTACTCGCTGACCATCGACGGCGACAGCGGTCCGAGGAAGGAGGTCCGGGTGAAGGTGCGCACCCCCACGCCCGGCTCGCTCGCCCCGTCGAGGAAGTGCTGCTCGCGGATGAAGGGGTCCCATCGCCTGCGGACCGACCCCGTCGTCTGCGACACGGCGTAGGCGAGCTCCGGCGGGACCGGCACGTGCACATCTGCGCTGACCTGCGGCATGCCTCCACCTTAGGGTGGGCGGCATGGCGACTCTCTTCACGAAGATCATCGAGGGTGAGATCCCCGGACGGTTCGTGTGGTCCGACGAGACCTGCGTGGCCTTCCTGACGATCGAGCCGCTGACCGACGGCCACGCGATGATCGTGCCGCGCGCCGAGATCGAGCAGTGGACCGACGCGGACGAGCAGACCTGGGCGCACCTGCAGCGCGTGGCCGGCATCGTCGGTCGGGCCCAGCAAGCCGAGTGGGAGGCGCCGCGGGTCGGCATGCTCCTCGAGGGCTTCCTGGTGCCGCACCTGCACATCCACACCTGGCCGGCCTTCTCCCCCGAAGACTTCGACCCGCACGCCCCGATGCGCGACGTCAGCGACGAGCGCTTCGAGGCCGCCGCCGAGCGGCTGCGCGCGCGCCTGCGGGCCGACGGCCACGGCGAGCACGTCCCCGGCCCGGGGGCACTGCCCGCATGACGTCCCGCCTGAGCAAGCTGCTCACCTTCCTCGCCGCGATCGCCGCCTTCGGCTTCGCGGGGGTCGGTGGGGTGTGGCTCCTCCTCTCCTCCGGCGACGTCTGGCCCGCGCTCTTCTGGGGCGTCCTCTGGGGCACCGTCGTCACCGTCACCCTCGTCGCCTTCATCGGCTTCCTCCGCGAGACCAACCCCGACGGGATCGCCGGCGACCACGTCGTCGTGGCGCCGCCGACCACACCCCTGCCCCCGGCGACCGACAAGAGCGCCCCGTGGCCCTACGAGTGGCTGGCACCGGCGCTCGCCACGGCCTTCGAGGGCACGCCCTACGTCGTGCGCTCCAACGGCCACTCCGTGCTCGTGCACGCCGATCTGGCCGACGCGCGCTGGCAGCACCTGGCGACCCGGCGCCACCTCGAGCACGCCTTCGTCGCCCGCTTCACCCCCACGGACAAGCCCGGGGTCGTCAAGCGCACCGACGAGTCGCGGCAGGTCGAGTCGCACGCCGGGGCCACCGGCCTCGGCGCCCAGATCGAGGTCCGCTCCGGCCGCGAGTTCACCCGCACCAGGCGGGTGGAGTACGGCCTCGGGCTCGACGGCTTCAAGAAGCAGGTCGACTACGACTTCTCCACCGCCGAGATCAACGTGCCGGTCAAGGAGATCATGCGGCGCGCCGGCTGGCGCGAGGCGCTCGACTCCGAGACGAAGGGGGCGCTCGTCATGGGCGCGATGGGCCTGTCCGCGCTCCTGCTCGTCCCCCTCGCCCTGGGCATCAAGGCCCTCGTCGGCTGACCGCTCCGCAGACCGCATGTGGCCACGACCCCCTTCGGGGTGTAGGCATGGGGCATGGCTACCACCGCATTCAAGGGCAATCCCGTCACCACCGTCGGCGAGCTGCCGGCCCCCGGCGCCGATGCGCCGTCCTTCGACCTCGTCGGCGACGGTCTGTCCGCGCTGACCACCGCCGACGTGCCCGGCCGCGTCGTCCTCAACATCTTCCCCAGCATCGACACCGGCGTCTGCGCCGCGAGCGTGCGCAAGTTCAACGAGCTCGCCGCGAGCCTCGACAACACGACGGTCGTCAACGTCAGCAAGGACCTCCCCTTCGCCCAGGCCCGCTTCTGCGGCGCGGAGGGCATCGACAAGGTCAAGGTCGGCTCCGCCTTCCGCTCCTCCTTCGGCGAGGACTTCGGCGTGACCATGGCCGACGGCCCGATGGCTGGCCTGCTCGCCCGCTCGGTCGTCGTCGTCGACGCCGACGGCAAGGTCCTGCACACCGAGCTCGTTCCCGAGATCACCCAGGAGCCGGACTACGACGCCGCGGTCAAGGCCCTCGGCTGACCCGACTCCACGAGAGCGAAGGGGGGTGCACCAGTCGGTGCGCCCCCCTTCGTCATGCCCGCACGGTGCGGGTGACGAGATAGCTGCGGTCGCGGGCGAGGATCTCCGTCGGCCCCACCTCGCGCAGCCGCGGCAGGTAGGGCAGGTGCGAGTTGTAGACGAGGACGAGCTCGCCGCCGGGCCGCAGCACCCGCTTCGCGTCGGCGATCATCGCCAGCGTCGGGGTCGAGTCCTTCGCGGTGCCGACGTGGAAGGGGGGATTGCTCACGATCGTGGCGACGGACGCGTCGGCCAGGTCCGTGAGCCCGTCACCTCGGCGCACGTCGACCGCGCCGGCCGTCGTGAGGCGAGCCGAGGCGACGGCGGCTGCGGAGACGTCGATCGCAGCGACGTCGTCGAAGCGTCGGGCGAGGACGGACGCGAGCACCCCTGTGCCGCAACCGAGGTCGACGACGGTGCCGTCGGTGTCGGAGAGCCGGTCGAGCTGCCCGAGGAGCAGCCGGGTGCCCGCGTCGACGCGTGTGCCCGGCGAAGGCCGCGCCGTGCGCGTGGATCGTGAGGTCGAGGTCGGCGTGGTGTCGCTGCCTCGGCCAGGCCTGCTCGACGGTGCGGGGGCCGGCGGCGTGCAGCACCCGTGACTTCTGCCGGCCGAGGCTGGCGTGCACCTGCTCGAAGCTCGCGCCGAGCACCTCGTTCATCGACGGCGTCATGTGCTTGACCCGACCACCGGCGACGAGGCGCACGTCGTCCGTGCCGAGCAACACTGCGGTGCGGGCGATCTCGTCGAGGGCGTCGAGCGACTTCGGCAGGCGCAGCACGACGAGCGCGGCGCCGGTGAGGGCCTCGGCGAGGTCCGGCACGACCTCGCCCCCGCCCGCTGCACCGGCAAGCGCCTGTGCCACCTGCCGCTCGGCGACGAGGGAGTCGCTGTGCGCGACGACCTGCTCCCCTGCACCCGCCCAACCCTGCAAGACCCTAGGGTCCTGCAGAGTTGACGCCCCGGCCCGCTCGACGAGCGCCCGGGCGAGAGCCCCGGTCTCGTCGCCGAGCACGACAACCCGCCCCGCGGGGACCTCACCCAGCTCGTCGAGGAGCAGCCGGTCCACCGGGTCGAGCTCGGCGACCATCAGTCGCGTCGGCCCTTGCGGTGCGGCTTCTTGTCGAAGGACTTCTTGCCGTAGGGCGGCTTGTCACGGCGCGGCCCGCCGCGACCGCCACCGCGCTCCTGCCACTCACGCAGCTCGATGAGCTGCCCCGAGATCCGCGTGCTGCGCAGCCGCTCGGCCGTGCCCTCGGGCAGGGTCGCCGGCAGCTCGACGATCGAGTGGTCACCCCGGATGTCGATGTGGCCGAAGTCCTCGCGACGCAGACCCCCTTCGTTGGCCAGGGCGCCGACGATCTGCCGCGGCTCGACCTTGTGCCGGCGACCGACGGCGATCCGGTAAGACCCCATGGGGCCCGAGGAGCCGCGCGGACCACGGTCACCGCGGCGCCCCCCTTCGCCCTCACGGTCGCGGCGGGGACCACGGTCGTCGCGCTCGCGAACGGGGCGGCGCACCGGGTCGGGTCGAGGAGCATCGGCTCGTCGCCCTGCAGGACGATCGCCAGCGCGGCCGCGACATCGCCCTCGGGCACGTCGTGCTCGCGCACGTAGTGGCCGACGACGTCGCGGAAGGTCGCCAGGTCGGGCGAGGAGAGGGCCGCGGTGATCCGGTCGTCGAGCTTGCCCAGCCGACTGGCGTTGATGTCCTCGACGCTCGGCATCGACATCTCGGTGAGCGTCGTGCGCGTGGCCTTCTCGATCGCCTTGAGCAGGTGACGCTCGCGGGGGGTGACGAAGGAGATCGCGTCGCCGGAGCGACCCGCGCGACCGGTGCGGCCGATGCGGTGGACATAGGACTCGGTGTCCGTGGGGATGTCGTAGTTGACGACGTGGCTGATCCGCTCGACGTCGAGACCGCGGGCGGCGACGTCGGTCGCGACGAGGATGTCGAGCTTGCCCGACTTGAGCTGGCTGACCGTCCGCTCGCGCTGCGCCTGCGCGACGTCGCCGTTGATCGCGGCGGCGGAGAAGCCCCGCGCCCGCAGCCGCTCCGCGAGCATCTCGGTCTCGTTCTTCGTGCGGACGAAGACGATCATCGCCTCGAAGTTCTCCACCTCGAGGATGCGGGTGAGGGCCTCGACCTTCTGCGGGTAGGAGACGAAGAGGTGACGCTGGGTGATGTTGGGCGCCGTCGTCGTCTTGCGCTCGACGGTGATCTCGAGGGCGTCGGTGAGGTACTTCTTCGAGATCCGGCGGATCTGCGCAGGCATCGTCGCGCTGAAGAGGGCGACGTGCTTGTCCTCGGGCGTCGCGGACAGGATCGTCTCGACGTCCTCGGCGAAGCCCATCTTGAGCATCTCGTCGGCCTCGTCGAGCACGAGGAAGCGCAGCTGCGACAGATCGAGCGTGCCCTTGTCGAGGTGGTCCATGATCCGCCCCGGCGTGCCGACGACGATGTGCACGCCGCGCCGCAGGGCGCTCAGCTGCACGCCGTAGCCCTGGCCGCCGTAGACCGGGAGCACGCGCACGCCGGGCATGCGGGCCGAGTACTTCTCGATCGCCTCGCAGACCTGCAGCGCGAGCTCGCGGGTCGGCGCGAGGATGAGCGCCTGCGGCGCCTTCTGCTTGGGGTCGAGGCGGCTGAGGACCGGCAGCGCGAAGGCCGCCGTCTTGCCGGTGCCGGTCTGCGCCAGGCCCACGACATGGCGTCCCTCGAGCAGCGCCGGGATGGTCGCGGCCTGGATCGGCGAGGGCCGCTCGTAGCCGATGTCCCGCAGGGACCGCACGACCCGGTCGTCAAGGCCGAGGTCGGCGAAGGTCGGGCCCTCCGGCTCGGTCGTCTCGGTCGTCTCGGGCGCGTCAGGGGTCGTGCTCTCGGTGCTCACCCCCCGACCGTAGTGAGGTCGGGCCCCTGTGCGCCAACGGCGGGGTTGGCGAAGGGGGCCCCTTTCCCCTTCGTCGTCCGGCTCCAACCCTGCACGACCCTAGGGTTGTGCAGGGTGACCCGCTCCCGGGTTCAGCGGCCGAGCACGAGGTCGACGGTCAGGTCGACGTGGCCGAGGTGCTGGTAGAGCTCCTCGATGACGTGCAGGACGACGAAGCCCTGCGTCGTCGGCTCGGGGTCGCCCTCCTCCCAGCCGTCGGGCCCGCGGCGCCGCGCCGGCGTCGTAGTCGGCGAGTCCGTCGACCAGCGCCGCCGCTGCGCGGCGC
>NZ_JBNFOF010000094.1:0-11240 GCF_057364645.1 Janibacter sp. CFPM2_SD2 | reverse complement strand
TGGCCGCCCGCGCCCGCGACGCGGCGGCGTCCGCCGCCCCACGTCTGCCTGACCGAAGGTGGCTCGGGCGCTGGGGCCGGCTCCGCTGACCTTCGACGAGGAGCACGCCCGTCGGGTCGCGGACCTCACCGTCTACGTCCGGCAGCACCATGGCGACCGCGACCTGGCGCGCACCGGAGCGATGCTCGTCGAAGCCGCACGATGACCACCCGGACACCACGCCTGGACCACCCCGACGGCGAGTTGCGGTGGGTGGGCGACCCTCGATGGTCATCGGTGACGACACCCACGACGCGTGCCGTCATCGGCCACCACCACCACCTGCTCGTCGTGGCAGCCCACCCGGACGACGAGTGCTTGGGCGCCGGGGCCTTCATCGCCGATGCCGCCGCGCTCGGCGTGGACGTGACGCTGCTGATCCTGACCAGTGGGGAGGCGTCGCACCCTCGCTCCTCCACGGTGAACCGTGAGGACCTGGGTGCTCGTCGGCGCGCCGAGGCGAGCGAGCCGCCGCTGAACTCGCGCCGGCCGCACACGTCGTGCACGTCGGGCTCCCCGACGGCGGCCTCGCTGAGCGCCAGGAGGAGATCTCGGCTGCCGTCGCCTCCTTCTGCTCCACGGGCACCCTCGTCCTGGCCCCGTGGACGTCGGACGGACACCCCGATCATGACGCTGCTGGTCGCGCAACCCGCACCGCGGTCCTCTCCCGGACGTCTGCCGGAGAGGCGGGGGTCAGCCTGGCCCACTACCTGGTGTGGTTCTGGCACTGGAGCGAACCCGACCTGCTGCCGTGGTCGGACCTCGTCGCCGTCGACGCGACCCTGGACGCCCAGTCCCGTCGCACGCGGGCGGTCCGGCGGCATCACAGCCAGGTCCAGCCGCTCTCGACGGCCGCGGGTGACGAGGCCTTGCTGACGGACGCAGTGCTGGCGCCGACCGTGCGTGGCTTCACCACCCTGGTCCTGTCCGACCGCGGCAACCTGCGCCCCGATGCGCCAAGTTCGCAGCGACCCGCCACGTTCGACGCGATGTTCGACTGCGGCGAGGACCCCTGGTCGAGCGACACCTGGTACGAGCGGCGCAAACGTGCCCTGACCACTGCCGTCCTGCGACGCGAGCGGTACGAACGGGTGCTCGACCTCGGTTGCTCCACGGGTACGCTCACGCGCGACCTCGCGTCGCGGTCCGGTGACGTCGTGGCGATCGACGTCAGTCAGCGCGCACTCGACATCGCTGCTCGCGACGCACCGAGCGGCCTGACCTGGATCAGGGGCGAGGCACCTTCCATCATCACCGAGCTGAGCGGACCCTTCGACCTCGTGGTGATGTCCGAGGTCGGCTACTTCCTCACGCCCTTCGAGCTGTGGCTCACCCTCGGCGGTCTCATCGAGCGGCTCGCTCCCGGCGGTGAGCTCGTCCTGGTGAGTTGGCGGCACGCGACCCGCGAGATCCCCTTGGACGGCCCCCGCGTGCACGCTCAGGTCCGCGCCGTGTGTGACCGCTGGTCGGTGGTCACCCTCGTCGAGGAGGACGTCCTCATCGACGTCTACGAGGCGTCCCGATGATCCGCGCCCTGCACGTCGTCGTTCCCGCACGCAACGAGGAGGTGCTGCTCCCCGAGGCACTGGCCAGCATCGACGCCGCTCGGCGCCGGGCGAGCATCGTCCATCCCGAGGTGATGATCGACGTCACGGTCGTGCTCGACCGCTCCGTCGACGGCTCCGCGTCGGTCGTCCGCCGAGCGGGTGTCCGCAGCCTCAGCGTCGACCACGGAAATGTCGGCGCCGCCCGACGCAGTGGGGCCACCGCTGCCCTGAGAACCGCCACGGCCCTTCAGGTCGGTGTCGATGACCTCTGGCTCGCCTCGACCGATGCCGACACCGTCGTCCCCCCGCACTGGCTGGTCGGACACATCGACCTCTCCCGGACTCATGACGCGGTCATCGGCACCGTCGAGCCGCGCGGTCTGACCGACTCCCGCGTGCTGATGGAATGGCGCGCCCGGCACCACCTGGTCGAAGGGCACCCTCACGTGCACGGCGCCAACCTGGGCCTGCGTGCGAGCACCTACCTCGCCATCGGAGGGTTCCGCGCGATGGCGAGCGACGAGGACGTCGACCTCGTGAGGCGCATCCGCGCTCACACGCCGTCATGGGTGGCGACGGACACGGTGCGAGTGTCCTCCTCGGCCCGTCGGACCGGTCGGTGCCACGGTGGTTTTGCGGAGTACCTCACCGACCTCGAGGACGAGGTGGGCTAGTGCGCATCGCCATGCTCGCCACCTCGCGTCACCCCGTCGCCGAGCCCTATGCCGGTGGCCAGGAGTCGCACACTGCGCTGCTGGCGCGCGGACTGCGCGAGCTCGGGCACCACGTCCGGATGTACGCGCCCGCGGGCAGCGACCCCGGTGTCGCCGACGAGCTCGTCCCTTATCGCGGTCTGCCCGACCTCAGTGCCGTGGCCGCGCTCGACCCCCAGTTGCCCGAGCCCGATTTCCTGCGCGACCACGCGGCCTTCACCGCGGCTGTCGTCGACCTCCTCGCCAGGCCCGTCGACGTGGTCCACAACCAGAGCCTGAACTTCCTCCCGCTGGCTTTCAGCCCAGCGGTGGCCGCACCACTGGTGACGACACTGCACACTCCCCCCTTCCCCTGGATGGAGCTCGGGGTCGCCCTGGCGAGCCCGCGCGTCGAGTACGTCTGCGTCAGCCGCACCAACGCGGCCGACTGGAGCACGCTGCCCACCCGCCCGAGGGTCATCCACAACGGGGTCGACGACGACGGCGGCGGCTCGGGCGCAGGGGGCGACGACCTGGTGTGGGTCGGCCGCCTGACGCACACCAAGGGATGCGACCTCGCCATCTCCGCCGCGCGACGAGCCGGGAGGCGTCTGACCATCGTCGGCCCGGTGAGCGAGCGGGCGTGGTTCGACGACGTCATCGCGCCCCAGCTCGACGATCGTGTGAGGTACGCCGGACATCTGCCGCACTCCGAGTTGGCCGCGCTCGTGCGCGCCAGCGCGGCGACCTTGGTCACCCCGCGATGGGAAGAACCCTTCGGCCTCGTCGCGGCGGAGTCCGCCACGTGGGGAACCCCGGTCATCGCTCTGGATCGGGGTGGTCTCGCAGAGTTCGTCACCCCAGAGATCGGCGTTCTCGTGAGTGCCCGGGGGGACGCCGACAGCATCGTCCGGGGACTGAGTGACGGCGTGGACGCAGCGGCTTCGCTCCCCCGCGAGGGCGTTCGCCTCGCCGCCCTGAGGGACCTGGGCTGGGAGCGGATGGTGCACGAGTACGCGAGCCTGTACCGCGAGCTCGTCGGCTCGGGACGAGGCCGAGCGTGAAGGTCGGCTGGTACGTGCACCACCACGGCTCCGGGCACCGCACCCGAGCGATGATCGTGGGCCGTCGGCTGGCCACGGACGGGGTCGATGTGACCCTCCTCGGCTCAGAGCTGGACCAGGCCGCCACGCGAGCCGCCGACTCGAGTCCGTGCTACTGGCCCACGACGCTCCTCTCGCAGACGGCACATCGGCCAGCGACGCCGACGTGACGATGCGCGGCCTCATGCACTGGGCACCGTTGGGTCACCGGGGATTCAGCGAGCGCATGACGACCATCGCACGGTGGATCCAGGTGCACCAGCCCGACGTCGTCGTCGTAGACGTCTCGTGCGAGGTGACCGTGCTCGTCCGGCTCCTCGGTGTCCCGGTCATCGTCGTGGCACAGCCGGGACTGCGGCACGACGCGCCGCACCACAGCGCTCTGGCCGCCGCCACCGCCGTTCTCGCCCCATGGCCGGAGTGGGCCCACACGCAGCTGTGGTCGACCGGGACGTCCGCCGCCCGCGTCGTGGCCGTGGGAGGACTCGCCCGCAGCCCGCGCGCAGCCATCGCCTCGGCAGACCGGCACCGGACGAACGCCTGGGACGGCGTGCGTCGCGCCAGGGGTCTCATCCTCTCGGGCTCCGAGGGATTCGACCGGGGAGACCTGCCGATGACCATCGTCCGCTCGGCCCCACACCTCGACTGGCAGGTCGCGGGCGGAGACGTCTGGGTCCCCGACGTGCGCAGCCTGATCGCTCGCGCGGACGTCGTGGTCACACACGGCGGGCAGAACGCCGTGGCTGACGTGGCCGCCGCCGGTGTGGCGGCATTGGTCGTGCCACAGCGCCGGCCCCACGACGAGCAGGACCACATGGCCGCGACCCTCGACGCCGCAGGTCTCGCGACCGCGGTCCGGCCCGAGGACCTCGACACGATCGACTGGGCCTGCGCGCTCGACACGGCCTTGGCGCGAGGCGGCCAGGGGTGGGTGCGGTGGGAGTGCGCAGGTGCCGTCGAGCGGGCGGCCGCACTGGTCGAGGCGGTGGCCGGTGGCTGAGCACATCGTGATCGTGACCGTCGTCCACGGTCGGCACGCGCACCTGCGCGAGCAGCGCAGGATCCTGCGCGACGTCTCCCCCGGGATGCCGCACATCATCGTGGCCATGGACGACCACGCCATCGACGACGTCGTCGCTGGTCAGCCGAGCGTGACCGTCATGCACGTCGAGCGCGATCCTCGCGGTCTCCCCCTCGCGCGGGCACGCAACATCGGGGTGCGGGCAGCGCTGCGCTCCGGCGCGGACCTGGTGGTCCTGCTCGACGTGGACTGTGTGCCCGGACCACGTCTGGTGAGCTCGTACGAGAGCGCTGCCGAGAGAGTTCCTCAAGCGCTGCTCTGCGGACCGGTGACCTACCTCGACGAAGGCGTCCGGGTCCCGGACGACGCCCGCCGGCTCGACGACCTGACCGACCCCCACCCCGCCCGGCCGGCACCATCGCCCGGCACGATCCAGCGCGACGGCTCGCACGAGCTCTTCTGGTCATTGAGCTTCGCGGTGAAAGCGTCCACCTGGGACCTGTTGGGAGGCTTTGCCGAGGAGTACGTCGGCTACGGGGCCGAGGACACCGACCTCGGTCGGGTCGCCCGCGAGCGAGGTGTAGAGCTGGTCTGGGTCGGAGGCGCCCATGCCTACCACCAGCATCACCCGGTGTCACGGCCGCCGGTCGAGCACCTCGTCGACATCGTGCGCAATGCATCGATCTACTGGCGACGTTGGCACGAGTGGCCCATGTCGGGGTGGCTCGACGAGTTCGAAAGGCAGGGCCGCATCATCCGTCGTCCCGGCGAGATCGTGCTCGTCGCGAGGGCGGACGGTCCCGAGACCCGAGCCTGACTCAGTCGGTAGCCGCGGTTATGGTCAGGGCATGAGCGCCCCTGCACGTGGCCCCTTGAGGGTCGCCCTGATCAACGATCACGAGCTGATCATCCAAGGAGTCGCCGCCATGCTCGAGCCCTACGCCGACGTCGTCAGGGTCGTCGAGCTGGATGCAGGGACCACGGTCGCTCAACCGGTCGACATCGCGCTGTACGACACCTACGCCCGCACCGGGTTCGACGGTGACGACCTCGACGTCTTGTGCGCCGCCCCCCACATCGGGCAGGTGGTCCTCTTCACCTGGCATCTCTCCGAGGAGCTCATCGAGTCAGCTCGGGCCCGCGGGGTCACCTCCGCGATCTCCAAGTCGGTCGGCGCGGAGGATCTCGTCATGGAGCTGACCAGGGCTCACGAAGGGCATCTGCGGGTCATCCCCTTCGAGCCGGACCCCACGCTCCCCACCAACTCCTGGCCCGGCCGCGCGGCGGGCCTGACACCTCGTGAGTCAGAGATCATCGCTCTCGTGACCGCCGGGCTGAGCAACAACGCCATCGCGGAGCGGACGTACCTGAGCATCAACTCGGTCAAGTCCTACATCCGCTCCGCGTACCGGACGATGGGCGTGGACAGCCGGAGCCAAGCCGTCCTCTGGGGGATCGACAACGGCATGGCCCCGACACGCAAGCGGATCGTCCTCGAGGCGCCGCCCACGCCCGCCGACTACTGACCCGACGCGCTGCGCGCTGCGGGCCCTTCGCCCGGATCGATCGGGTTGAGCCGGCGCGCGGCGCGAGACCGTGTACCCGCCTGCCCACCCACGACAGGGGTGTGAGCTCGATCGGCGAGCGACCGGCCAGCACCGCGTCGACGAGTCGTCGAGCGGCCCTCTGCGCCGGGATCGAGAGGAGCAGGACGGACAGGCACAGGTGGATCGGCCCGCCCAGCATCATGTCGATCGCGGCCACAGCCACGAGTGGCCGAGGCCCGTGCGGCCCCGGCCACTCGTGCAGCGGTCACGGCTTCAGCACGACCTTGATGCAGCCGTCCTGCTTCTTCTGGAACATCGAGTAGGCGTCAGGGGCCTGCGTCAGCGGCAGGCGGTGGGTCGCAAACGCCTCGAGACCGAGGGGGTCGCCGTCCTCGAGCACGAGCGGCATGATGTCGTCGATCCACCGCTTGACGTGGCACTGCCCCATGCGCAGAGCCAGACCCTTGTCGAAGATCTCCATCATCGGCAGGGGGTCGGCCATCCCGCCGTAGACCCCGCTCACCGAGACCGTGCCCGAACGTCGGACGGCGCCGATCGCCGTGCGCAGTGCGGCGAGGCGGTCGATGCCGACCGTCTTCATCATCGGCTTGGCCAGGACATCCGGGACCAGGCCGACGGCCTTGATGGCGGTCTCGGCCACGGGTGCGCCGTGGGCCTCCATCCCGACCGCGTCCAGGGAGCCGTCGACCCCGCGGCCGTCGGTGAGCTCGCGGATCGCTCCCGGCACGTCATCGGTCTCGTCGGTGTTGATGACTGTCGCGCCGTACTGGCGCGCCCGTGCCAGCCGTTCCGGCACGTTGTCCACGCCTATGACCTGCAGGCCACGGTGGGCCGCGATGGCGACCGCCATCAGGCCGACTGGTCCCAGCCCGATGACGGCGAGGCTGCCCCCGTTGGGCACGTCGGCGTACTCCACCCCCTGCCAGGCGGTCGGGAGGATGTCGGAGAGGTACAGGAACCGCTCGTCGGCCACGCCCTCGGGGACGAGGATCGGGCCGAACTGTGCCTGCGGGACGCGCAGGTACTCCGCCTGGCCCCCCGGGACGGAGCCGTAGAGCTCGGTGAAGCCGAAGAGCGAGGCCCCCATGCCCTGATCGCGCACCTGCGTGGTCTCGCACTGGGCCATGAATCCGCGTTGGCACATCCAGCAGTGCCCGCACGAGATGTTGAAGGGGACGACGACCCGGTCGCCCACCGAGATGTGGGTGACCTCCGACCCCACCTCCTCGACGATGCCCATGGTCTCGTGGCCGAGGATGTCTCCCTTCGACAGAAAGGGACCGAGTGGGTCGTAGAGATGGAGGTCGGATCCGCAGATCGCGGTCGAGGTGACACGGATGACCGCGTCGGTCGGGCGCTCGATCCGAGGGTCGGGGACGTCGTCGATGCGGACGTTGCTTCGGCCTTGCCAGGTGAGTGCCTTCATGTGGTGCCTCTCTGTCGTGGTACCTCAGGCGTCGAGGTCGCGGTCCCACTGGCGTGGTCCGGCGATCCTCGACAGGAATGTCGTGTTGTCGTTGGCCGTGTCCAGGCCCAAGCAGGCCGCGTCGAGCTTGTCGCTGAGACCGGCCGCCGCGACGAGAGCATCGGTGGCGCCGCCGAGCCCGATGACCTTGTAGTGGTTGAAGGCGTCGGTGAGGAAGTCACGCGCTGCTGGCTCGTCGGCCAGGACGGCTCCACCGTCGGGCCCTGTCAGGACGGCGATCGCGTCGTACAGCACCGAGGGGGCACCGGCGACGGCCTGCGTCGCCTCGAGCAGCGAGTCGTCGGACAGCGTGGCGCCCCCGACGGCCTTGGCGACGACCTCGCAGATGCCGCCTGCCTTCGTCACGGCCTTGCGCAGACGCTTGACCGCGGCCGCGTCCGCGCCGTCGCCGACCAGCAGCCCCAGCTTGCGGCCGGCGAAGGTCTCCTTGGCGTTGGCGAGGATGCTCAGAGCGGGGCTCGGCGGCAGATCCCTGATGGGCTCCGCGGCCGGGACGGAGGCCTCCGGGAGGGGCATCCGCAGGCCCGCGGCCACGCCAGCGGCGAGGTCCTCGTCGACATTGCGCAGGTTGGCGATCATCCGTGACCTGATGGCCGGGATCTCGCACTTGCCCAGCTCGAAGGTGTACGCGAGGACGATGTGCTCCTGCTCGACCGGAGTCTGGCTGACGTAGAACTGCCGGGCCTGGCTGTAGTGATCGGCGAAGGACGCGCTGCGCACGCGCCGGGTCTGGCCCTCGACCTCGTCGGGGAAGGGTTGCTGCCCCTGCGCACCCACCTCGCGCGGCCCTCGGTCCTCGCCGCTGAAGGAGTTCGGCTCGTAGGCCGCCCGACCAGGCTGCGGTGACATCTGCATGTGACCGTCGCGCTGGAAGTGAGCGACGGGGCACCGGGGCGCGTTGACCGGCAGCTGGCTGAAGTTGGTGCTGCCGAGCCTCTTCAGCTGGGTGTCGAGGTAGGAGAAGTTGCGGCCCTGGAGCAGGGGGTCGTTGCTGAAGTCGATGCCCGGCGGCACGTTCTGCGTCATGAAGGCGACCTGCTCGACCTCGGCGAAGACGTTGTCGACGAGCCGGTTCAGGGTCATCGTGCCGACAGCCCGGACCGGGATGAGCTCCTCGGGGATGAGCTTGGTCGCGTCGAGGACGTCGAAGTCGAACTCGTCGGCGAAGGCGTCGTCGAAGACCTGCACACCCAGCTCCCACTGCGGGAAGTCGCCGGCGGTGATGGCGTCGAAGAGGTCGCGGCGGTGGAAGTCGGGGTCGGCGCCGTTGATCTTGACCGCCTCGTTCCAGACCACGGACTGCATGCCCAGCACGGGCTTCCAGTGGAACTTCACGAAGGAGCTGTCGCCGGCGTCGTTGATGAAGCGGAAGGTGTGGACACCGAAGCCTTCCATCATGCGGAAAGAGCGCGGGATGGCTCGGTCCGACATCTGCCACAGCGTCATGTGGGTCGACTCGGGCATGAGCGAGGCGAAGTCCCAGAAGGTGTCGTGGGCGCTCTGCGCCTGCGGGAAACCGCGGTCCGGCTCCTCCTTGACTGCGTGGACCAGGTCGGGGAACTTCACGGCGTCCTGGATGAAGAAGACCGGGATGTTGTTGCCGACGAGGTCCCAGTTGCCCTCGTCGGTGTAGAACTTCGTGGCGAACCCGCGCACGTCCCGCGCGAGGTCGAAGGAGCCGAGGTTGCCAGCCACGGTGGAGAAACGGACGAAGGTCTCGGTCTTCTTGCCGGCCGAGGCGAAGATGCTGGCACGCGTGATGTCGGCGAGCGACTCGTGGCACTCGAAGACCCCGTGAGCTCCGTAGCCACGCGCGTGGACCACTCGCTCGGGGATGCGCTCGTGGTCGAAGTGGAAGAGCTTCTCGCGGAACGCGTGGTCGGACATGAGGGTCGGACCACGCTCACCCGCTCGCAGTGAGTTGTTGTCGTCCTCGATCGGGACGCCGTGCGCCGACGTCATGACCGGGCTATCGCCGCCTGCTCGCTGGTGGGTCTCGCCGCCGGCCCCGACGCGGTCGTGGGCAGGTGCATCCGGGTCGTGGGAGGTGGTGCGCTTCGTCGTGGGCATCGAGATGAGCTCCTCAGGCTGGCGACGTTGAGCAGACCCGTGGCCGGGTCGACGTCTCCCTTCGACGCTAGGCAGGGGGTGCCCGAGGCACTACCTCCCAAGGGGTGGAGACAGGGCGCGTCTCACACAGGCCCGCCGACCGTGCCGATCAGACAGATGTATGTCGATGGACGGCTTGGGGCAAACATCTGGCTGTGGTCATCGCCACGTCGCGCGCCTACCGTCGAGAGCATGACGACGACTCCCTCCCTGACGGACCCGGCCACTGCCGCCTTCGCCCCCTTCGTCGAGGACGCGGTGCGTCTCGCGGACCGCTGGGCCGCCGCCGCCCACGCCGGCGAGACGAAGCGTGAGGCGCAGTCGACCGGTCAGCTCGCCGCGCTCCTGTCCGACCACGCCGGCCTCGACATGGCGGTCTTCTTCGTCGACCGCGTCGCGCGGCCGGAGGACGACCGCGTCGCTGCCAACGCGCTCAGCCGGATCACCGCGTCCGACTCGGCCTCCTTCCTCGGCCCGGTCGACCGCGGCCTGCTCGGGCTCGGCGCCCGCGCTGCCAAGATCGCGCCCAAGGTCGTCGTGCCCGCCGCCCGCGCCCGGATGAAGCAGATGGTCGGCCACCTGCTCGTCGACGCCCGCGACCCGCGTCTGGGCAAGCACCTGGCGAAGGCCCGCGAGGACGGGTTCCGCCTCAACATCAACCTCCTCGGCGAGGCCGTGCTCGGCGAGGGCGAGGCCGCCAGCCGCACCGAGCGCACCCGCGAGCTGCTCGAGCGCCCCGACGTCGACTACGTCTCGATCAAGGTCTCCTCGCTCGTCAGCCAGATCAGCACGTGGGACACCGAGGGCACCGTCGAGCGCTGCCTGACCCGGCTGCGCCCGCTCTACGAGACCGCGAAGTCGTCCAGCCCGCACTCCTTCGTCAACCTCGACATGGAGGAGTACCGCGACCTCGAGATGACCATCGAGGTCTTCACCCGGATGCTCTCCGAGCCGCAGTTCCACGACCTCGAGGCCGGCATCGTCCTGCAGGCCTACCTGCCCGACGCGCTGCCCGCCCTCGAGCGGCTCATCGACTTCGCCGTCGCCCGTCGCGCCTCCGGCGGCGCCCCGATCAAGGTGCGCCTCGTCAAGGGCGCCAACCTTGCGATGGAGCGCGTCGAGGCCGTCATGCACGGCTGGGAGCAGGCGCCTTACACGACCAAGGCCGACGTCGACGCCAACTACCTGCGCTGCGTCGAGCGCGCCCTGCGCCCCGACGCCGTCGGCGCGCTGCGCATCGGTGTCGCCTCGCACAACCTCTACGACGTCGCCGCGGCGCACCTGCTCGCGACCGACCGGGGGGCGCAGGACAGCCTCGACATCGAGATGCTCCAGGGCATGTCCCCGGCGCAGGCCCGCGCGGTGCGCGACGCGGTCGGCACGGTCATCCTCTACACGCCGGTCGTCGCCCCCGAGGACTTCGACGCCGCCGTCTCCTACCTCGTGCGTCGCCTCGAGGAGAGCGCCTCCCCGGAGAACTACATCCACGCCTTCTTCTCCGAGGATGCCGCGGCGATCCCCGACCAGGAGGCCCGCTTCCGGGCGAGCGTCGAGGCCATCGGCGACACCCCTGTCGGCCCGCGCCGCTCCGCCGAGCGCCCGCCGATCGGTGACACCTTCGACAACACGCCCGACTCCGACGCCGCCCTGCCCGGCCACCGCGCGTGGGCCCGCC
>NZ_JBNFOF010000093.1:0-11278 GCF_057364645.1 Janibacter sp. CFPM2_SD2 | reverse complement strand
GCCGGCTGTCACGGCGCCGTCTCGGCGAGCTGGTCGAGGTGGCGGCGCACGCCGGTGGCCGTCAGTCCGAGGAGGGCGGCGAGGTCGGCCGCGGTGATCGGGCCGCGCTCGCTGATCATCGCGAGGACGCGGTCCCGGGTGCGGGCATCGCGGGTCGCGGCGTCGGAGTCCGACGCCTGAGGTGCCCGCGGGGAAATAACCACACATCCATGTTATGTAATTCGACGCAACACACAACAAAGGTATGCCTAACCCCACACCCGAAGGGGGTCTGCCTAGACTTGCCGCTCGTGACTGCTGCCGTCGTCGTGGAGGACCTGCGCCGCGTCTTCGGTGACACCATCGCCGTGGACGGGGCCTCGTGGGCTGCCGGCACGGGCGAGATCACCTGCGTCCTCGGACCCAACGGTGCCGGCAAGACGACGACCATCGAGTGCCTCGAGGGGCTCCAACGCCCGGACGGCGGGACCTGCCGCGTCCTCGGCACCGACCCGTGGCAGGCCAGCGCCGAGCACCGCGCCCGCGTCGGGGTCATGCTCCAGGACGGCGGCCTCCCCCAGAGCGTGCCGGCCACCCGCCTGCTCGCCCACCTCGGCCGGCTCCACCGGACCCACCGCGCCGCGGAGCTCGTCGAGCGACTCGACATCACCCCCTTCGCACGCACGTCGGTCCGACGCCTGAGCGGCGGCCAGCGCCAGCGGGTCGCCCTCGCCGCCGCCCCTGCTCGGCGACCGAGGTCGCCTTCCTCGACGAGCCGACCGCGGGGCTGGACCCGCACGCCCGTCTGGACGTGTGGGACCTGCTGCGCGAGCGGCGCGACGAGGGCGTGGCCCTCGTCGTCACGACGCACGGCTTCGAGGAGGCCGAGCGTCTCGCCGACCGGGTCGTCATCCTCGCCGGGGGCCGGGTCGTGGCCGACGGCACGCCCGACGAGATCGCCGACGGCGCGCGTCTCGAGGACGCCTACTTCGCGCTCACCGGAGGCCTGCGTGACCGCTGAGACCACGACGAGCACCGTCCAGCCGCGGGGGCGACGCGTCCTCGCGCAGGCGCGCTTCGAGGCCGAGATCCTCGTCCGCAACGGCGAGCAGCTGCTCGTCTCGCTCGTCCTGCCCGTGCTCGCCATGCTCGCCCTGACCGCGACCTCCTACCCGGACCTGCCCGAGCCGCGGATCGCCCTCGTCGCGCCCGGGGTGCTCGCCCTGGCCATCGTCTCCACGGCCTTCACCGGGCAGGCGATCCAGACCGCCTTCGACCGGCGCTACGGCGTGCTGCGCCTGCTCGCGACCTCACCCGTCGGCACCGACGGGCTGCTCGCCGGCAAGGCGCTGGCCGTCGCGTCCGTCGTCGTCGGCCAGCTCGTCGTCCTCGGGGTCGTCGCCGCCGTCCTCGGCTGGCGCCCCGACCCGGTCGGCCTACTCGTGACGCCGGTGAGCGCGGCGCTCGGGGTCTGGGTCTTCGTCGCCCTCGCCCTGCTGCTCGCCGGCGTGCTGCGTGCCGAGGCCGTGCTCGCGGTCGCCAACCTCGTGTGGGTGCTGCTCGCGGGCGCCGGTGGCCTGCTGCTGCCCGGCGACACCTTCGGCGGGCTCGACGCGGTCGTGCGCTGGCTGCCGTCGGGCGCGCTCGGCGATGCCCTGCGCCAGGCCCTCACGGCGACGGCGTGCCGCTGCTGCCCTGGCTCGTGCTCGTGGGGTGGGGCGCGGTGCTCAGCCTCGCCGTCGTGCGGGCCTTCCGCTGGCGGGACTGACTCCCCCTTCGCCTGCTGCCGACCCGGTGGTCGGAGCGCCCTTGGCTACGACATACCGTAGTGGGGTGCCCGAGACCCTCCCCCAGGCCGCCCGCACGTGGCTGCCGCGCCTGCTCCTGCTCAACCTGATCGTCGAGGTCGGCATCGTCGTCACCGGCGGCCTCGTCCGCCTCACCGGCTCCGGGCTCGGCTGCCCGACATGGCCGGAGTGCGTCCCCGGCTCCTACGTGCCGACGGTCGAGCAGGAGGAGGGCATCCACAAGCTCATCGAGTTCGGCAACCGCACGCTCACCGGGCTCCTCGGCTTCGTCGCGCTCGCGCTGCTCGTCGCGCTCTACCGCTGGGCGCGTGACCGGCGCGAGCTCGTCGTCGGCACGTGGGTCGTCATGGCCGGCATCCTCGCCCAGGCGATCGTCGGGGGCATCACCGTGCGCACCGGCCTCAACCCCTGGATCGTCGCCTTCCACTTCCTGTGCTCCATGGGCCTCATCGCCGTCTCCGCGTGGCTCTACTGGCGCCAGCGGCAGCCCTCCGGCGCGACCCGCTCGCTGCTGCACCCGCTCGTCGCCCGGCTGCAGTGGCTCCTCGTGGCCGTGGCCGCGGTCGTCCTGCTGCTCGGCACGATCGTCACCGGCTCCGGCCCGCACTCCGGCGACGCCGACACCCCGGCCCGCACGGGCTTCGACCCCCGGACGATCTCGTGGTTGCACGCCGACGCGGTGATGCTCTTCGTCGGCATCTGCGTCGCCGTCTGGCTCGGGGCGAAGCTCACCCAGCGCGCCGCCGGCCCCGCCCGCGCGTGGTGGGTCGTGCTCATCGTCACCCTCGCCCAGGGCCTCATCGGCTACGTGCAGTACGTGACGAAGCTGCCCGAGGTCCTCGTGCTCGCCCACATGCTCGGCGCGAGCCTGCTCGTCGTCGCCATCACCCGCGCGATCGTCCTCTCCCGGACGACGGAGCCCCTGCCGGCCGACTGAGCCCCGGCGCCCACGCGCTCGGACACGCGCTTCGAAGAAGGAACGCCCGCTCGAGCGAGCGTTCCTTCTTGACCCGGCGACGGCAGCAGCAGACGAAGGGGCCGGTCACCGCACATCCAGCGGACGAAGGGGGTGGGTCGGCGCGAATCAAGCCGAAGTCGAGCTCGACAACTGGACCGGACGACGACGAAGGACGTCGGCCCAGCGCCGACCTGCCCCCTTCGTCAGCGCGAGGAGCAGGACGACTCGGCCCCGCGAGTGGTACCGGACCCGAAGAGGTCAGGCGAGGCCGGGCAGCGGCAGGTGCAGCAGCGGGTCGATCGCCACGCCGAGGAAGAGCAGCGTCACGTAGGTGATCGAGAAGTGGAAGAGCCGCATCGGCTTGAGGACCGACTGCTTCGCGCCGCGCTTGGCGGCGGCGTGGAGGCGGTGCGCCTCACCGACGAAGAGCCCGCCGGAGACGACGGCCGCGCCGAGGTAGACCCAGCCCATGTCCGCGACGGGGATGAGCGCGAGCGAGGTCAGGACCATCACCCAGGAGTAGGCGACGACCTGCCGCGACACCGTCGTCATCTGCTCGACGACCGGCAGCATCGGGACGCCGGCGTTGGCGTAGTCGTCGGTGAACTTCATCGACAGCGGCCAGTAGTGCGGCGGCGTCCAGAAGAAGATGACGAGGAAGAGGATGATCGCCGGCCAGCCGACGGAGTTGGTCACGGCCGACCAGCCGATGAGCGTCGGCATGCAGCCGGCGATGCCGCCCCACACGATGTTCTGCGGGGTGCGACGCTTGAGGATCATCGTGTAGCCGACGGCGTAGAGGACGATCGCGGCGAGCGAGAGCACCGCCGAGAGCGGGTTGACCAGCAGCCACAGCCACGCGGTCGACAGCGCCGTGAGCACCATGCCGAAGACGAGCGCGGCCCGCGGGGTCACCTCGCCGGTGACGAGCGGACGGTTCTGCGTCCGGCCCATCTTGGCGTCGATGTCGCGGTCGTAGACCATGTTGAAGGTGTTGGCCGCGCCGGCGCTCAGGCTGCCACCGACGAGGGTGAGCACGATGAGCGCGAGGGAGGGGACGCCACGCTCGGCGAGGAACATCACCGGGACCGTCGTGACGAGCAGCAGCTCGATGATGCGCGGCTTGGTGAGCGCGATGTAGGCGCCCACGGTGCGACGCCACGAACGGGTCGCCGGCGACAGCTCGCGCGTCGACTCGAGAGTGGTCACGGACTGCCTTTGCCGAAGGGGGTTGGGTCATGGCCGAACTGGGCCCGGCCTCCGAGGAGTCTACCCGCGACGGGCAGTGCTCCCGGCCCCGGGTTGCACTCGTCACGGCCCCGGCGGACGGGACTAGTGTGGGCGGCAGCACGCACGCTCCCGCAGCAGAAAGGTCCTCCGTGAGCACGGACACCGCCACCTCGCCCAAGGCTCCCGCGAAGAAGGCAGCCGGTAGCGCTGCCCCGAAGGGAACGACCCGCACCGTGGCCTCGGCCAACCCCGCCGGTCCCGCCGGCACCTCGTCCCGCTCGAGCGACCTGCCGATGCCCGTGGTGAAGAAGGCCGGGTGGAGCGACCTCGACGTGCGCGCCGTCGACACCGGCCGGCTCCTCGCCGCCGACGCGGTCCAGGAGTGCGGCAGCGGTCACCCCGGCACCGCGATGAGCCTCTCCCCCGTCGCCTACCTGCTCTACCAGCAGGTGATGACGCACGACCCGGCCGACCCGACGTGGCTCGGTCGCGACCGTTTCGTCCTGTCGGTCGGGCACTCCTCCCTGACGCAGTACGTCCAGCTCTTCCTCTCCGGCTACGGCCTCGAGCTGAGCGACCTGAAGTCCCTGCGCACGTGGGGCTCGCTGACCCCGGGCCACCCTGAGGTCCACCACACCGCGGGCGTCGAGATCACCACCGGCCCCCTCGGGTCGGGACTGGCCTCCGCGACCGGCATGGCGATGGCCCAGCGCCGCCAGCGCGGTCTCTTCGACCCCGACGCCAAGGCGGGGACCTCCCCCTTCGACCACACGATCTGGTGCCTCGCCTCCGACGGCGACATGCAGGAGGGCGTCTCCGCGGAGGCCGGCTCGCTCGCCGGCCACCAGGAGCTCGGCAACCTCAACGTCATCTACGACGCCAACCAGATCTCCATCGAGGACGACACCGACATCGCCTTCAGCGAGGACGTGGGTGCGCGCTACCGGGCCTACGGCTGGGAGGTCATCGACGTCGACTGGCGCAAGACCGGTGACGGCAAGGCCTACGTCGAGGACGTCGACGCCCTGCTCGCCGCGACCCAGCAGGCGAAGAAGAACACGAAGGCCCCGACGCTGATCGTGCTGCACACGATCATCGCGTGGCCGGCCCCGACGAAGCAGGACACCGGCGCCTCGCACGGCTCGGCGCTCGGCGAGGACGAGGTCGCGGCGACGAAGGAGCTGCTCGGCTTCGACCCGAAGAAGTCCTTCGCCGTCGAGAAGGCCGTCCTCGACCACACCCGCGCTGTGAAGAAGCGCGGCAAGGAGGCCCACAAGGAGTGGGACAAGCGCTTCGCCGCGTGGCGCAAGGCCAACCCGGAGCGCGCCGAGCTGCTCGACCGTGTCGTCGCGGGCAAGGTCCCGGCGGGCCTGGACAAGGCGCTGCCGACCTTCGAGGCCTCGGACAAGGGCCTGGCCACGCGCGCCGCGTCGGGCAAGGTCCTCACCGCCCTCGCCGACGTCATGCCCGAGCTGTGGGGCGGCTCCGCCGACCTCGCCGGCTCCAACAACACGACGATGGACGGCCAGCCCTCCTTCACGCCCAAGAGCAAGCAGACCGACACGTGGAAGGGCGACGAGTACGGCCGCACCCTCCACTTCGGCATCCGTGAGAACGGCATGGGCATGGCGATGAACGGCATCGCCCTCGAGGGCCTGACCCGCGTCTACGGCGGCACCTTCCTCGTCTTCTCCGACTACATGCGCCCCGCCGTGCGCCTGGCGTCCCTGCAGCAGCTGCCGGTCACCTATGTCTGGACCCACGACAGCATCGGCCTCGGCGAGGACGGCCCGACCCACCAGCCGATCGAGCACCTCGCGTCGCTGCGGGCCATGCCGCTCGATCGTCGTCGCCGCGACGCCAACGAGGTCAGCGTGTGCTGGGGGCAGGTCCTCAAGAACCGCTCCACCGCGGCCCTCGCGCTCTCCCGTCAGGGCACGCCGACCGTCGACCGGTCGGAGTACGCGTCGGCGAAGGGAGCGGCCAAGGGTGGCTACGTCCTCGCCGAGTCGAGCACCGAGGTGCCCGACGTGATCATCGTCGCCACCGGCACGGAGGTCGCGGTCGCGCTCGAGGCCCGCACGACGCTCGAGAAGGCCAAGATCGGCACCCGCGTCGTCTCCATGCCGTGCCGCGAGTGGTTCGACGCCCAGTCGAAGGCGTACAAGGAGAAGGTCCTGCCGGCCGCCGTCCGGGCGCGTGTCTCGGTCGAGGCCGCGACCCCCTTCGGCTGGCGCGAGGTCGTCGGCGATGCCGGTGAGATCGTCGGCATCGACCACTTCGGCGCCTCCGCCGACGCGGCGACCCTCTACGACAAGTTCGGCATCACGTCCGCCGCCGTCGTCAAGGCGGCAAAGACCTCCATCAAGAACGCGAAGGGATGACCGCCATGGCCGACCAGCTCCCCACCGCTCCCGCCCCGATCGCCGCGCTGCGCGACGCAGGAGTCTCCGTCTGGCTCGACGACCTCAGCCGCGAGCGGCTGCGCTCGGGCAACCTCCAGCAGCTCATCGACACCACAGGGATCGTCGGCGTCACGACCAATCCGTCGATCTTCCAGGCCGCGCTCGCCGACGGCGACGCCTACACCGAGCAGCTCGGCCGGCTCGCCGCCGAGGGCAAGGACGTCGACGAGGTCGTCTTCGCCCTGACGACCGACGACGTGCGCGAGGCCTGTGACCTCTTCGCCCCGATCTTCGAGGCGACCGACGGTGTCGACGGCCGGGTCTCGCTCGAGGTCGACCCCCGCCTGGCCCACGACCCCGAGGCCACCGCGGCCTCCGCCCAGGAGCTCGCCGCCGCCGTCGACCGCCCCCAGGTGCACATCAAGATCCCGGCGACGCAGGCCGGCCTGCCGGCCATCACCCGCACCCTCGCCGAGGGGATCAGCGTCAACGTCACGTTGATCTTCAGCCTCGAGCGCTATCGCGCGGTGATGAATGCCTTCGTCGAGGGCCTCGAGCAGGCCCTCGCCGCGGGCAAGGACATCTCGAAGATCCACTCCGTGGCCTCCTTCTTCGTCTCCCGCGTCGACACCGAGATCGACGCCCGGCTCGACGCCATCGGCACGGACGAGGCCAAGGCCCTGCGCGGCCAGGCGGGCGTGGCCAATGCCCGTCTCGCCTACCAGGCCTACGAGGAGGTCTTCAGCACGCCGAGGTGGCAGCGTCTCGAGGCCGAAGGGGGGCGCCGCCAGCGTCCGCTGTGGGCCTCCACCGGCGTGAAGGACCCCGCCTACCCGGACACGCTCTACGTCACCGAGCTCGTCGCGGCCGACACGGTCAACACGATGCCGGAGAAGACCCTCGACGCGACCATCGACCACGGCGAGGTCACCGGCGACACCATCACCGGCGGCTACGCGCAGGCCCAGGAGGTCCTCGACCGGCTCGAGGCCCTCGGCATCAGCTACACCGAGGTCACCGACAAGCTCGAGGTCGAGGGCGTCGAGAAGTTCGAGAAGGCGTGGGGCGAGCTCCTCGACGGAGTGAGCGCGGAGCTGACCAAGGCCGCGAAGTGACCAGCCTCTCCGTCGCGGCTGCAGGCGCGGCGGCCGACGCGGTCGCCGCGCACGTCCCCGCCCTCGTCGCCGACGGCGTCGCGAGCGGGATCTTCGCCCAGGACGCGAGCCTGTGGGGACCGGCGGCCGAGGAAGAGGCCGCCAAGCGGCTGTCCTGGGTGGGCCTGGGGCGCACCTCGCGCCACCTCGTCGGCGAGATCTCGGCGCTGCGCGACCGGCTGCGCGAGCAGGGCGTCGACCGGGTCGTCCTCTGCGGCATGGGCGGCTCCTCGCTCGCGCCCGAGGTCATCTGCGCCACCGCCGGCGTCCCGCTCGTCGTCCTCGACTCGAGCCACCCCGATGTCGTGCGCGGGGCCGTGACCGATCTCGAGCGCACCGTCGTCGTCGTGTCGAGCAAGTCCGGCTCCACCGTCGAGACCGACTCGCAGCGTCGGGTCTTCGAGCAGGCCTTCGCCGACGCGGGCATCGACGCCGCGCAGCGCATCGTCGTCGTCACCGACCCCGGCAGCCCGCTCGACGAGCAGGCCCGCGAGAGCGGCTACCACGTCGTCAATGCCGACCCCGGTGTCGGTGGGCGCTACTCGGCCCTGACGGCCTTCGGTCTCGTGCCCTCCGGGCTCGCCGGGGCCGACGTCGAGGCCCTCCTCGACGACGCCGAGGCGGTCGCCGACCTGCTCGCCGAGGACGACGAGGCCAACCCCGCGCTGCGGCTCGGGGCGGCGATCGGCGGGACCTCCCCCCTTCGCGACAAGGTCTACCTCGTCGACCACGGCACGCAGGCTCGCGGGCTCGGCGACTGGGCGGAGCAGCTCATCGCGGAGTCGACCGGCAAGGCCGGCACCGGCCTGCTGCCGGTGGTCCTCGACCGACCCGGCGAGGGCGCTCCCCCGGCCGACGCGACGATCGTGCGGCTCGTGCCCGACGACGGTGACGACAGCGCCCCCGTGGCCGCCTCCACCGTGGACGTCGGCGGCTCGCTCGGCGCGCAGTTCCTCCTGTGGGAGGTCGCGACCGCGGTCGCCGGTCGGCTGCTCGGGATCAACCCCTTCGACCAGCCCGACGTCGAGAGCGCCAAGCAGGCCGCCCGCGACCTGATGTCGGGGTCCGGCGGGGACGAGGCGACCGACGACCTCGTCGACGGCCCGGTCACCGTGCGGCACCTCGGCGGTGACTGGCTCGGTGGGGCGACGGACGTCGACTCCGCCGTCAGCGCCCTGCTCGCCCAGCTCGACCCGCAGCACGGCTACGTCGCCGTCATGGCCTACCTCGACCGCGAGGGCGATACTCCCTTCGCCGAGGTGGCCGACGCGCTCGCCGAGCGCGTCCAGCGCCCCGTGACCTTCGGCTGGGGGCCGCGCTTCCTGCACTCGACGGGGCAGTACCACAAGGGCGGCCCGGCCACCGGGGTCTACCTGCAGGTCACGGACACCCCGCGCGAGGACCTGCCGGTCCCCGGTCGTGACTTCACGCTCGGTGACTTCATCGCCGCGCAGGCCGGCGGTGATGCCCAGGTGCTCGCGGACCACGGCCGGCCCGTGCTCGTCCTGCACCTCACCGACCACGACGCCGGACTGGCTGCGGTGACGCGAGCCCTCACGGGGCGTGACGCATGAGCCCGGCGCGGGTCACCGCCGACTCCAACCCGCTGCGCGACCCCCGCGACAAGCGCCTGCCGCGCATCGCGGGGCCGTGCAGCCTCGTCCTCTTCGGCGTGACGGGTGACCTGGCCCGCAAGAAGCTCATGCCGGCGATCTACGACCTGGCCAACCGTGGGCTGCTGCCGCCGGGGTTCTCCCTCGTCGGCTTCGCCCGTCGTGACTGGGCGGACCAGGACTTCGGCAAGGTCGTCTACGAGGCCGTCCGCGAGCACGCGCGCACGCCCTTCCGTGAGGAGGTGTGGCGCAGCCTGTCCGAGGGCTTCCGATTCGTCCCCGGCACCTTCGACGACCCGGCGGCCTTCGACCTGCTCGCGCAGACGGTGCGCGAGCTCGACGAGGCGCGCGGTACCGGCGGCAACCACGCCTTCTACCTGTCGATCCCGCCGGGGTTCTTCTCCACCGTCTGCGAGCAGCTGCAGCGCTCCGGGCTGGCGACGCCGACGGACGACTCGTGGCGACGGGTGGTCATCGAGAAGCCCTTCGGGCACGACCTGGAGAGCGCGCAAGAACTCAACACGATCGTCGAGCAGGTCTTCCCGGCGGACTCGATCTTCCGGATCGACCACTACCTCGGCAAGGAGACGGTGCAGAACCTCCTCGCCCTGCGCTTCGCCAACCAGATGTTCGAGCCGGTGTGGAACAGCCACTACGTCGACCACGTGCAGATCACCATGGCCGAGGACATCGGCATCGGTGGCCGCGCGGGCTACTACGACGGCATCGGCGCCGCCCGCGACGTCATCCAGAACCACCTGCTCCAGCTGCTGGCCCTGACCGCGATGGAGGAGCCGACGAGCTTCAACGCCGCCGCGCTGCGCACCGAGAAGGAAAAGGTCCTCGAGGCCGTCCGCGTCCCCGAGGACCTCGAGACCGCGACCGTGCGCGGGCAGTACGCCGGCGGCTGGCAGGGCGGTGACAAGGTCATCGGCTACCTGCAGGAGGACGGGGTCGCCGCCGACTCCACGACGGAGACCTACGCTGCCGTCCGCCTCGACATCGACACCCGCCGCTGGGCCGGTGTCCCCTTCTACCTGCGCACCGGCAAGCGGCTCGGGCGACGGGTCACCGAGATCGCCGTCGTCTTCAAGCGGGCACCCCACCTGCCCTTCACCGACACCGAGACCGAGGAGCTGGGGCAGAACGCCGTCGTCATCCGCGTCCAGCCCGACGAGGGCGTGACGATGCGCTTCGGCGCCAAGGTCCCGGGCAACCAGATGGAGGTGCGCGACGTGACGATGGACTTCGGCTACGGCCGCGCCTTCACCGAGTCCAGCCCCGAGGCCTACGAGAGACTCATCCTCGACGTGCTCCTCGGCGACCCGCCGCTCTTCCCCCGCCACGAGGAGGTCGAGCTGTCGTGGAAGATCCTCGACCCGATCGAGCGCTTCTGGGCCAAGCAGCGCGGAGGCGTCGACCAGTACCCCGCCGGCACCTGGGGTCCGGCGGCCGCCGACGAGATGATGCAGCGTGACGGACGCACCTGGAGGATGCCGTGATCGTCGACCTGCCCAATGCCACCACGGCGCAGATCAGCCACCGGCTCGTCGAGATCCGTGAGGACGTGGGCGCCATGGCGCTCAGCCGCGTGCTCACCCTCGTCATCGTCGTCGACGAGGACGACGCCGAGGATGCCCTGGCGGTCGCCAACTCCGCGAGCCACCAGCACCCGGCCCGCATCGTCTGCGTCATCCTCGCCAATGCCCGCGGCAAGGCGCGTCTCGACGCCCAGATCCGGGTGGGTGGCGACGCCGGCGCCTCCGAGGTCGTCGTGCTGCGACTCTTCGGCGAGCTCGTCGGCCATGCCCGCAGCGTCGTGACGCCACTGCTGCTGCCCGACTCCCCCGTCGTCGCCTGGTGGCCGCGCGAGGCGCCGAAGGACCCGTCCGCGGACCCCGTGGGCGCCATGGCCCAGCGACGGATCACCGACTGCGCCGTCGCCGACAACACGGGTAGCACCCTCAAGCGGCTCGCTCGCACCTACCAGCCGGGCGACACCGACCTCGCCTGGAGCCGGGTGACCCTGTGGCGCGGCCTGCTGGCGACGACCCTGGACCGGGCCTCCCTTCGAGTCCGTCGAGTCGGCCACCGCGTCGGCGGCGCCGACTCCCCGTCCGCCGACCTCCTC
>NZ_JBNFOF010000092.1:0-11316 GCF_057364645.1 Janibacter sp. CFPM2_SD2 | reverse complement strand
CCCGGGTCCTACTCCCGCGCTCTCTCGGCCGTCGGAGCTCGGCGCCCGGGCGTCCTCGACACCGACGCCGTGCTGCCGGAGCTCGTGATGCACGCCGACCCGGCCGCCCTGGCGGAGCTGCGCGAGGCCGTGCTGGCCCCCTTCGCCCAGGTGGCCGAGGGCACCGCCGAGCGGCTCATGGAGACCCTGCGCGCGTGGCTGCTGCTGCAGGGGCGACGTGAGCTCGTCGCCGAGTCGCTGCACGTGCACCCGCAGACCGTGCGCTACCGGATGAACCAGGTGCGCGACCTCTACGGCGAGCGGCTCAACGACCCCGACGAGGTGCTCGCGCTCGTCCTCGCCCTCGGCCGCTGAACCGCAACCCTGCAGGACCCTAGGGTCTTGCGCAGTTGGCCGGCCGCAACCCTGCAGGACCCTAGGGTTGTGCAGGGTTCAGCGGGTCCAGTGGTCGGCCACGGCGTCGGCGACCGCGCCGCCGCCGGTGAAGGAGTGCGTCCCGGGCGCCTCGTCGACGCGGACGTCGGCGGCCCTGTCCCCCAAGGCTGCCTCGCACCGCGTCGGCGAGCCGAAGGGGTCCTTGGCGCCCTGCACCACCTGCACGGGCAGCCCGGCCTCGACCGGCAGGAGCAGCTCGTGGATGCGGGACTTGTCGGGGCCCTTGCCCGGCGGCACGAGCGGGAAGCTGAGCGCGAGGACCCCGTCGGCCCCGAGCTCCGCGGCGAGCCGGCAGGCCACCCGCGCGCCCGCACTGCGACCACCGAAGACCACCCGGTCCCCCAGCGAGCCCCGCACGCCCACGACGATCTCGCGCCACGCGGCATCGAGCTTCGGCGGCATGGGCGCGACCTTCTTGCCCGCCACCCGCCACGGCATCTCGACGAGCGCGACCTGCCAACCGAGCCCGGGCAGCCGGGTGGCGATCGCCTGCAGGTCCTTGGCCCCGATGCCGCCGCCCGCTCCGTGCGTGAGCAGCAGGCTGCCGAAGGGGGTCCCCGTCGCCTCGTGCAGGTGGACGCGGGCGGGGCCCTGGGCCGTGGGGGTCTCGAGCTCAACCATCGGGGTTGATCACCTCTCCGGTCTCGGGGTCGACGACGCCGACCAGGTCGGACGCGGGCGCCGGCTCGAGCAGGGCTGGTCCGTTGTTGCGCGTGGCGTTGACCGCGGTCGAGATCGGGTGGGCGGCGAAGCGCCCCGGCTGGGCGAAACCGAGCATCTCCCCCACGTCATCGAGGTCCGTCAGGGCCGGGTCGAGCCAGCGTGCCCAGTCATCGGGCTCGAGCACGAGCGGCTGCCGGTCGTGGATGCGGTCCATGCCCGGGTCGGCACTCGTCGTGATGATCGTGAAGGTCGTCAGCCACGCGTCGGGGTCGTCACCGGCCGCGACCGCCGGATCGCGCCAGAACTCGTAGAGGCCGGCGAAGGCGATGGGCGCACCGTCGCCACGGTGGATGTAGAAGGGCTGCTTGCGCGGCTTCCCCTTCGCGTCCTTCGCCACCGGCGAGACCTGCCACTCGTACCAGCCGGCCGCCGGCACGATGCACCGGCGGCTCGCCGCCGCCTTGGCGAAGGCCGGCTTGTCGAGGACCGACTCGGCCCGCGCGTTGATCATCCGCAGGCCGACCCCGGTCTCCTTCGCCCACGACGGCACGAGACCCCAGGTGAGCAGCCGCAGCTGACGCACCCCCACCCCCGGTTCCTGAGGTGCGAGGGCCCCCGGGCCCGAGCCTCGAAGGGCCCCCTTCGGCACGCGGGTGAGGACCACCGGAGCCTGCTTGGTCGGCGCCATGTTGAAGTCGGGGGTGCGCGCCGGCGGGTCCTGGGGTGACTTGAGGATCGAGCGGGCCGGGTCGCCGACGCGGTCTGCATCGACCTCGAACTCCTCGATCAGGTCGTCGGGGTTGGCCGTGGCCGCATATCGTCCGCACACGCCTCCGAGACTAGGCCCACGGCCGATCCCGACTACGGTAGGAGACGTACCCGCCGGGAGACTCCCGGCGACCACACGACGACAAGGAGCACTCACCCATGATCGTTCGTCGCATCGCCCGACCCATGCTGGCCGGCATCTTCATCTGGGGCGGGATCAACGCACTGCGCTACCCCGCCGCCCACGTGCCCGCCGCGGAGCCCGTGACCAAGCCCCTGGCCGCGAAGACCCAGCTGCCCGACGACACCGAGCTGCTCGTGCGCGCCAACGGTGCCGCGATGGTCGCCGGCGGCGCGCTCCTCGCCACCGGCAAGGCCCCGCGCCTGGCCTCCACGCTGCTGCTCGGCACGATGGTGCCGACGACGGCGACCCACAACTTCTGGGCCGAGTCCGACCCGCAGGCCAAGGCCGGCAAGCTCACGCAGTTCATCAAGGACGTCAGCCTCATGGGCGGCCTGCTCCTCGCCGCGGTCGACACCGCGGGCAAGCCCGGCGTGGCCTACCGCGCCAAGCTCGCCGGCGAGAGCGTCGAGCGCACCGCGCGCCAGCCGCAAGGCGGCGCCCGCGAGGCGAAGCTCGCGCGCTCCAGGCCAAGCAGGCGGTGTCCTGACCCGCGATGACCAGCCCTGATTGGCATGCCCCCGGCAGCGTCCGGTCGCCTCGACGCGACCGTGACGCTGCCGGGGAGCAAGTCCCTCACCAACCGCTACCTCGTGCTCGCGGCCCTCGCCAGCGACACCTCACGCCTGCGCCGTCCCCTTCGCTCCCGGGACACCGAGCTCATGGCCCAGGCCCTGCGCCAGCTCGGCGCCGGCGTCGACGACGCCACCTCGGCCTCCGCCCAGGGCGCCTCCCCCGACTGGATCATCACCCCCGCGACGCTGCGCGGCGGGCGCACCGTCGACTGCGGCCTCGCCGGTACCGTCATGCGCTTCCTGCCGCCGGTCGCGGCGCTCGCGAACGGCCCGGTGACCTTCGACGGCGACGAGCACGCGCGGGTGCGGCCGATGGCCGCGATCATCGACGCGCTGCGTGACCTCGGCGTCACCGTCGAGGACGAAGGGAGGGCCACGCTCCCCTTCGTCGTGCAGGGACAGGGCTCCGTGCGGGGCGGGCGGGTCGTGCTCGACGCCTCCGCGTCCTCCCAGTTCATCTCGGCGCTGCTGCTCGCCGGCTCGCTCTTCGACGAGGGCGTGACCGTCGTGCACGACGGCAAGCCGCTCCCTTCGCTCCCGCACATCGAGATGACGGTCGAGGCGCTGCGCGATGCCGGTGCCGCCGTCGACGACTCCGAGGCCAACACCTGGCGGGTCGAGCCCGGTGAGCTGCTGCCGCTCGACGTCACCGTCGAGCCCGACCTGTCCAATGCCGCGCCCTTCCTCGCCGCCGCGCTCGTCGCCGGTGGCCGGGTCGCGGTCCCCGACTGGCCCGGGCACACCACCCAGGCCGGCGACATGATCCGCGACGTCCTCGCCCAGATGGGCGCCGAGGTCACCCTCGACGCGCGCACGCTCACGGTGACGGGCGACGGGCGGGTCTCCGGCATCGACATCGACCTGCACGACGCGGCCGAGCTGACCCCCGTCGTCGCGGCTCTCGCCGCGTGCGCCGACGGGCCCTCGATCATCCGCGGCGTCGGGCACATCCGCGGCCACGAGACCGACCGGATCGCCGCGCTCTCGCGCGAGCTGGGAGGCCTCGGCGTGGGGGTCACCGAGCTCGAGGACGGGCTGCGGATCGACCCGGCGCCGTTGCGCCCCAACACCTTCCACACCTATGCCGACCACCGCATGGTCATGGCCGGTGCGCTGCTCGCGCTGCGCGCGCCGGGCACGGTCATCGAGGACCCGGCGACGGTGGGCAAGACGCTGCCGCAGTTCGTCCACCTGTGGGACGGCATGCTCGAGGCCACGGAGGGCTGATGGGCAGGTCCGCGCGCAGCTGGGACGAGTCGGACGTCCGCGTGCGCCCCAACCGCCGCGGCTCCCGCCCCCGCACCAAGGACCGGCCCAAGCACGAGGACGCGATCGTCGGCCAGGTCACGGCCGTCGACCGCGGCCGGTGGACGACGCTCGTCCCCGCGGGCGACGGCCTGCCGGAGCGGGTCGTCATCGCCATGCGCGCCCGGGAGCTCGGCCGCTCGCCCGTCGTCGTCGGCGACCAGGTCGGCATGGTGGGCGACACCTCCGGCCGGCCCGACACCCTGGCGCGCATCGTGCGCATCGAGGAGCGGGCGACCGTGCTGCGGCGCACCGCCGACGACACCGACCCCGTCGAGCGGGTCATCGTGGCCAATGCCGACCAGCTCGTCGTCGTCGCCGCCCTCGCCGACCCGCAGCCCCGCCCGCGCCTGATCGACCGGTGCCTCGTCGCGGCCTACGACGCCGGCATGGACCCGCTGCTCGTGCTCACGAAGTCCGACCTCGCCTCCGCCGACGACTTCCTCGCCCAGTACGCCCCGCTCGACGTCCCGCACGTCGTCACCTCGGTCCTCACCGAGGGCAGCGCCGGCCTGGCCGAGCTGCGCCGTCGGCTCGCCGGCCGGGTCTCGGTGCTCGTCGGCCACTCCGGCGTCGGCAAGTCGACGCTCGTCAACGCGTTGTGCCCCGACGCCGACCGCGCCACCGGTCACGTCAACGACGTCACCGGTCGGGGCCGGCACACCTCGACGAGCGCGCTCGGCCTGCGCCTGCCGCCCCTCCCCCCTTCGCCCGAAACTCCGCAAGACCCTAGGGTTTTGCAGGGTTCGGACGCCTCAACCCTGCAAGACCCTAGGGTTTTGCAGGGTTCGGAGCCGGACCCGGACGCGGCGGGCTGGATCATCGATACCCCGGGCATCCGCTCCTTCGGGCTGGCGCACGTCGAGCCGGACCGGATCATCGGGCACTTCCCCGAACTGGCCGAGGGCGCCGAGGCCGGCTGCCCGCGCGGCTGCACCCACGACGAGCCGGACTGTGCCCTCGACGCGTGGGTCGCCGCCGGGCACGCGGGGCCCGGTGGGGCGCAGCGGCTGGACTCCCTTCGCCGCCTGCTGCGAGCGCGATCCGGCGAGTCCGACGAGCGCTGAGCCGGTACCCCGCCGGGGCCACCACTGCCGGTACGTTGACCGGATGGCTGACAGCTCCCCCTACGCCGATGACCTGCGGCTGGCCCACGTGCTGGCCGACCAGGTCGAGCGGATCACGATGGCTCGCTTCCAGGCGTCCGACCTCGTCGTCGAGTCCAAGCCGGACCTGACCCCCGTGAGCGACGCGGACCGCTCCTGCGAGGAGGCGATCCGCGCCCAGCTGGCCCGCTCCCGTGGCCGCGACGCCGTGCTCGGCGAGGAGTTCGGCAGCGTGGGCAACTCGCAGCGCCGCTGGATCATCGACCCGATCGACGGCACGAAGAACTACGTACGCGGCGTCCCCGTCTGGGCCACGCTCATCGGGCTCGTCGACGGCGAGGACTGCGTCGTCGGGCTGGTCGCGGCACCCGCCCTCGGCCGGCGCTGGTGGGCGGCGAAGGGGGCGGGAGCCTGGACCGGTCGTTCGCTCGCCCAGGCCAAGCAGATCCACGTCTCGGGGGTCTCGCAGCTGGCCGATGCCTCGCTGTCCTACAGCTCGCTCGACGGTTGGCGCGAGGCCGGGCGGGCGCGCAACTTCCTCAACTTCACGTCCGACCTGTGGCGCACCCGCGCGTACGGCGACTTCTGGTCCTACATGCTCGTCGCCGAGGGCGCTGTCGACGTCGCTGCGGAGCCCGAGCTCGAGGTCTACGACATGGCCGCGCTCGTCGCGATCGTGCAGGAGGCCGGCGGCCGCTTCACCTCGCTCGAGGGCGCCCCCGGCCCTTGGGGTGGCAATGCCGTCGCGACCAACGGCCTGCTGCACGACGAGGTCCTACGGCGGCTGGCGCCGGACGCCTGAGGAGCCTCGCTCGTCCAGGCGCCCACTCGGGCCGCTCGGGCCGCCCCGGCCCCGCTGGTTGTGTGTTGAAGTGGTAGTCCAGCCTGCCTGCACGACGCACCAGAGGCTGCCGGCACCAACGGCTACTGGTGCAACACACAACCATGGTCAGAGCGCCCAGCGGTCCGGCGGGTCCAGGTGTCGCCCCGACCGGATCACCTGCAGCAGGGTGGCGGACGTCCTCGCCCCAGCCTGCAAAGGTCATCGCGTGCGTCAGCCGGGTCGTGAAGTAGCCCAGCTCGAGCGCGCGCAGATCACGCGCCCGGTCCTTGGCGTAGGTGTCCTTGCCCGTGTGGTGCTGACGGCTGTCGCACTCGATGATCCACCGCCGACCCGCAAGATTGTCCACAAAACCGACGCCCGGGATCTTCACCTGAGGAGTGACGCTGACGTTGCGGAGCAACAGGAAGAGCCTGACCTTGCTCTCCGTCCCCGACTGGGCCTTGCCGGATGCCCGCTCGAGTACTCGTCGGACTCCCCGAGGCGCCGTCGCGGCCAGCTCGGTCACAGTGTCCTGGTCCACCAGCTTGTTGTGCAGGGCACTGTCGGCCAGGATGCCGACCTCGAGCGGGTCGAGACACCTGATGGAGTGCTCGAGCAGGAGCCGAGGCGAGGCGAGCGGGCTCGGCTCCGGCCACGACTGGTGCCATCCGTGGCCCACCCAGCCGGCACCCACCTGCCCGCGCCGGCCGTACACGTGCAGCCCGGCTGCGGGCGGCACCCACAGCCCGTGCTGCTCGGCCGCCGTGACACAGGTCGGGCGCAGGCCGGCTGTCAGAGCCGCGCGGACCCCTTCGTCAGTGTCGGGCGTGACGTAGTAGCGGCCCGCGCGGACCAGCTCACCGCGCCCCACGATCTGTGGGATCGCGCGCGCAGCGACGCGGTCATGGACCTGACGGCTCGTGTAGATCATCCCGCCAGCACAGCCGGGGGGTGCGGTCCCTTCCACGGGCCGACGCGATGTGTGGACAACCTCGAGATGCTCCACACGGTTGTGCGTTGAAGTGGTAGCCCAGCCTGCCGGCAAGCCTCACCAGAGGCTGCCGGCTCGCAGGGCTACCTGTTCACCACACAACCATCGGCCCCACCGGCCGGTTTGGCCCTCAGTTGGCGACGACGGTCACCGACCCGAGCCCGAGCTCCTCGACCTCGTCCCGGTAGAGCGCGGCATCGCCGACGACCACGATGGTCCACTCGGGCCGCACGTGCTCACGCCACGCGGCGTCGAGGTCGGCAGCGGTGAGCTCGCGCATCGCGGCGATCATGTCGCTGGTGAAGGTCAGCGGCAGGTTGTCGCCGGCCAGCCCGCTCGTCTCGTCGGCGATCGCGTCGGCCGTGTCGTAACGGCCCGGCGCCGTCAGGCTCATGAAGTCGACACCGGCGCGGGTCTCGGCATCGGTGAAGCCCTCACCGACCCCGCTGAGGATCTCCGCGAGCAGGCGAAGGGAGTCGACCGTCGAGTCGGCGCGGACCGACCCCGAGACGGTGAAGGCGGAGCCCACCTGCCGAGGGCGGAAGCCGGCCCGGATGCCATAGGTGTAGCCCTTGTCCTCGCGGAGCACCTGGTCGATGCGGGCATTGGGCGCGCCGCCGATCACCCAGGCGAGGACGGGGAAGGGGGCCCACCCGGACTCGACCCGTCGGTCCGGGCCGGGCCCGCCAATGAGGATCTCCGACTGCACCGACCCCGGCCGGTCGACGAGCACGACCCGGGCGGCGTCGTCGGCGCGGGGCGCAGGGGTCCGCTCGACGGAGACCGCGCGGCCGGACGTCTCCCAGGCACCGACCGTCCCGGCGAGCAGCTGGTCGACGTCGACCCCGGTGAGGTCACCGGCGACGACGACCGTCGCTCCCTCGGGGTGAACGTGCGTGGCGTGGAAGTCGACGACGTGCTCACGACGGATCGCGGCAACGGTCTCGGCCGAGCCCGACGCCGGGCGGCTGGCCCGGGTGTCCACGTCGTAGTAGGTCGCGGCCCACTCCTTGAAGGCGCGACGCCCGGCGGAGGCGCGCTCCTGCTCGATCTCGGCGAGACGGGTGCGCGTCACCCGCGCGACCTCGGCCTCCTCGAAGACCGGC
The DNA here is from genome assembly GCF_057364645.1 of Janibacter sp. CFPM2_SD2. Classification (NCBI taxonomy): domain Bacteria; kingdom Bacillati; phylum Actinomycetota; class Actinomycetes; order Micrococcales; family Intrasporangiaceae; genus Janibacter; species Janibacter sp. CFPM2_SD2. The sequence goes on along the minus strand of NZ_JBNFOF010000092.1, from coordinate 3,363 downwards.
TCCGACAGGCACTCGGTGAGCAGGTCGAGCGCCTCGCCCAGGTGCCGCTGCGGCACGTCGACGTCGACGCCGAGAGCCGCTTCGCTCATACCCGCACCGAGGGCGATGCCCCGGCGCTCGAGCAGCTCGGCGAGCTCGCGCTGGCCGTGCGTGCTCGTGCCCTCGTCGAGCAGGCGCGCCATGATCCAGGCGACGCCTTCGACCTCGCGCGGCTCGTGCCGCAGGGCCACGGGCACGGTGACCCGCACCGAGACGACATACTGCCCCGGCAGTGGTGGACCAGTGCCCGGATGCCGTTGGGCAGATCCAGCTCGCGCGGCTCGGGGAAGGCCCACTCCCCCGGCGGCGTCACCTCGGGCCGCGGGACGACCGGCTGGCTGCCGCCTGCCGCCGCCTCGCTGCCGCCTGCCACCGCCTCGCTGCCGGCGCCCGTCTGCGTGCTCATGCTCTCGACCTCGCTCACGCGACCTCCTCCTGCTCCTGGGCGACCCGGTAGACGACGGCGGCTCGGCTCTGCGGCCGCAGCCACCGGTCGGCGGCAGCCCGCACCTGCTCGGGGGTGACCTCGGCCAGCCGGTCGAGGAAGGTGTTGATGAAGCCGGGGTCGTCGTGCAGGCAGGTGTAGTGCCCGATGAGGTCGGCCCGCTCGTCCTTGGCCGCCAGCGCAGACAGCCAGGCCCGCTCGGCCTGGGTGCGCACGGCCTCCATCTGCTCGGGCGTCGGCCCCTCGTCGGCGAAGGCCGTCAGCTCGGCGCACACCCGCTCCTCGAGCGCATCGGTGTCGACGCCATCGGCGACGTCGACGACGACCAGCCCGAGCGAGACGCCGTCGACGAAGCCCATCGCCCCGACGTCGACGCTGTTGGCCACCTGCTCCTCACGCACGAGGCGCTGCTCCAGCGGCGAGAAGCTCAGCCCGCCGAGGCAGTCCAGGGCCATCGAGGCGGCGAGGAACTCGTCACGGGTGCCACCCCCTTCGGCAGGCAGGCGGAAGGCGAGGTGGATCCGGTCGTTGGGGACCTCGTCGACGACCTCCTCCCGCAGCGGCTCCGCCAGCGGCGGCAGCGGCGCGACCGGCGCCCGCCGCGGCTCGGCGCGGTGCTCGATGTGCCCGAAGTAGCGCTCCGCCAGCTCCAGCGCCCGCTCGGCCGTCACGTCACCGACGATCGTCAGGACGGTGTTGTCCGGGGCGTAGTGGCGGGTGAAGAAGTCGTGGACGTCCTGCACGGACGCGGCGTCGAGGTCCTCCATCGACCCGATCGTCGGGTGGTGGTAGGGGTGCCCCTGCGGGAAGACCGTCGCGTAGACGCGGGTCAGCGCCTGACCGTAGGGCTGGTTGTCGTAGCGCTGCCGCTTCTCCTCCTTGACCACGTCGCGCTGGTTGTCGAGGTTGGCCTGGTTGACCGCGGCCAGCAGGTTGGCGTGACGGTCGGCCTCGAGCCAGAGTGCGAGCTCGAGCGCCCCCGAAGGGATGGTCTCGAAGTAGTTGGTCCGGTCGAACCACGTCGTCGCGTTGAGCCGGCCACCGACCCCCATGAGCGCCTGGAAGTGCTCGCCGTTGGCCACGTGCTCGCTGCCCTGGAACATCAGGTGCTCGAAGAGGTGGGCGAAGCCGGTGCGGCCGGGCTCCTCGTGACGTGACCCGACCCCGACCCACAGGTTGACTGTGACGGTCGGGGTCGTGTCGTCCGGCTGCACGACGACGCGCAGGCCGTTGGGGAGGGTGCGGTCCTCGAGGGTGAAGTCCAAGGGCATGGACGCACCTTACGACGCGCGTGCGCGCATCGGGTCAGGAGGCGTCGCGCTGCTCCTGCTCACCGGTGCGCGGCAGCTCGGGGAAGGCGTCCTCGCCGAGGTCCTCGATCGCCCGGCGGGCGAAGACCTGCTGCATCGTCGTCGCACGCTCGTTGCGGTTGTTGCCGACGAAGGTGATGATCCAGTTGAGCAGCGTGGAGACGCGGTTCTTGAAGCCGACCATCGCCATGAGGTGCACGGCCAGCCAGGCGAGCCAGGCGATGAAGCCGGTGAGCTTGATCTTGCCGATGCTCGCGACGGCGGAGTACTTCGAGATCGTCGCCATCGAGCCCTTGTCCTTGTAGACGAAGGGGGCCTGCGGCTCCTTGCCCTCGAGACGGCCGATGATCTCCTTGGCCGCGTAGCGGCCGCCCTGGATCGCCAGCTGGGCGACGCCCGGGTAGCCCTTGAGGTTGATCATGTCGCCGACGAGGAAGATCTCGGGGTGTCCCTTGAGGGTCAGGTCCTCCTCGACGTGGACGCGCCCGGCGCGGTCGATCTCGGCGCCGGCCTGCTCGGCGACGAGCTTGCCGAGCGGCGAGCCGGCGACGCCGGCGGCCCAGACCTTGGTCATGGCCTCGATGCGCTGGGTCGAGCCGTCCTTGTACTTGACGTCGATGCCGGCGCCGTCGACGTCGGTGACCATCGCGCCGAGCTGGACCTCGACGCCACGCTTCTCGAGGCTGGCGCGGGTCTTGCCACCGAGGTGGTCACCGAAGGAGGGCAGCACCTGGTCGGCACCGTCGAGCAGGATGACCCGGGCGTCCTTGGGGTCGATGTGGCGGAACTCGTGGGCGAGCGTCTTGTGCGCGAGCTCGGCGATCTGGCCCGCCATCTCGACTCCGGTCGGGCCGGCGCCGACGACGACGAAGGTGAGCAGCCGCTCGCGGTCCTCGGGGTCGGTCGTGGTCTCGGCCAGCTCGAAGGCACCGAAGATGCGGCCGCGCAGCTCGAGGGCGTTGTCGATGTCCTTCATGCCCGGCGCGTAGCGGGCGAAGTGGTCGTTGCCGAAGTACGACTGGCCGGCACCGGCGGCGATGATCAGGCTGTCGTAGGGCGTGACCGTCTCCTGGCTCAGCGAGCGGGAGGTGACGGTGCGCGCCTCGATGTCGATCTCGTGGACGTCGCCGAGGATCGTGCGGACGTTCTTGTCGCGGGCGAGGATGTCGCGGGTCGCCGGGGCGATGTCGCCCTCGGAGAGGATGCCCGTGGCCACCTGGTAGAGCAGCGGCTGGAAGAGGTGGTGGCCGGTGCGCGAGATGAGGGTGACCTCGACGTCCTTGCCGCTCAGGGACTTCGCGGCGAACAGGCCGCCGAAGCCGGAACCGATGATGACGACGCGGTGCTTGCCAGAGTTAGCGCTCACGCCTTCCATTGTGGCCCAGCCCATGCCGAAGGGAGAAATCGTGCCCCTATTCCTCTGGTCACAACCGCCCCGGACCTGATAAAGCCCTCACCTCCCCGGCCGCCACCCACCTCCAGTCCGCATTGCCCAACGGCAATGCGGCCTGGATCTGCATTGCCGTTGGGCAATGGCGGACTCAGGGCCTAGCCGTCGCCCCGCGGGAG
>NZ_JBNFOF010000091.1:0-11451 GCF_057364645.1 Janibacter sp. CFPM2_SD2 | reverse complement strand
CGGCCGGCGACCGGGCGGCAGGGGTGCGGGTCGCGTCGGCCTGCAGGCGCGGGTGCGCTGCGGGAGCACGTCGGTCACCGGCCGGCCGCGCGCCCAGGCCTCGAGGGCGATGAGCACCTCGTCGGCGTCCGGGCGCAGCTGCGGTCGGGGGTGAGCGCCGCGTAGAGCAGCGGCGCGAGCTCCGGGTCGACCTCGTGCAGGTCGGCGTCGCCGCGGCACACGCGGGCGAGGACCGCCTCCATGCCGCCACGACCGAAGGGAGAGCGGCCGGTCGCGGCGAAGACGAGCGTCGCCGCCCAGCCCCACCAGTCGGTCGCCGGGGTGACGTCGCCGCCCTCGACGAGCTCGGGCGAGAGGTAGCCGGGCGTGCCCATGACGAGGCCGGTCATCGTCATGCGCGAGGTGTCGGCGACGTGCGCGATGCCGAAGTCGATGACGACCGGGTCGCCGTCGAGCATGAGGACATTGCCCGGCTTGAGGTCGCGGTGGATGACGCCGACCTCGTGGATGGCGCGCAGCGCCTCGGCCAGGCCGCGGGCCAGGCGCAGCAGCGACTCGGCGTCGAGCGGGCCCTCCTCGCGGACGTGCTGCTCGAGGCTCGGGCCGGGGACGTAGCGGGTGACGATGTAGGGCTGGTCGGCCTCGAGGTCGGCGTCGAAGACCGGCGCGATGCGCTGCGAGCGCACCCGCGCCAGCGTGTCGACCTCGCGGGCGAGGCGGGCGCGGGCGTCGTCGTCGTGGGCGACGTGCGTGCGCAGCACCTTGACGCCACCGCGCGCCCACGGGCGTCGAGCGCGAGGTGGACGATGCCCATCCCGCCCTGCCCGAGCTGCTGGAGCACGCGGTAGGGACCGATCGTGTCGAAGTCCGCGACGCTGACGTGGCCGCGCTCGTCCGGGGCGGGGTCGTCCCCGATGAGCTCTGTCGTCATGGGATCAGCGTAGAAGGCCGACCTTGTGAGATCACGGAGCACCTCCTGAGCGCGGCCTGTGGCGCCGCCGTCACTGGGTGATGTAGGCCTCGAGCTGGTCGCGCTCGGCCGCGAGGTCGCGGATGCGCTGCTTGACGATGTCGCCGATGCTCACGATGGCGACAAGCTGCCCGTCACGCACGACGGGCACGTGCCGGATGCGCCGGTCGGTCATCTCACCCGCCAGGTCACGCACGTCGGCGTGCTCGTCGCAGGTGTGCACCTCGGCGGTCATGATCGCGCTCACCGGGCCCTCAAGGACGCCGACACCGTCGCTGTGGAGGCGGCGCACGACGTCTCGCTCCGAGACGATGCCGTCGACACTCCCTTCGCCCGTGGAGACCACGACGGCACCGATGCGGTGCTCGGCGAGCAGGGCGAGGAGCTCACCGACCGTGGCGTCGGGCGCGACGGTGACGACGTCGGTGCCCTTGCTGCGCAGTACGTCCGAGATCTTCATGTACCGACGGTAGTGGCCCGGGACCGCCGAGGGAAGGTCGAGCGCGGGCACATAGGGTGGGGACATCGAGCCCCGGAGGTGCACCCCCGTGACGACCCAGCGCACGTACGACCTCGTCATCGCCGCCAACCGCCTGCCCGTGGACCGGGTCCTCACCGCCGACGGGAGCGAGGAGTGGCACCGCTCCCCCGGCGGCCTGGTCACCGCGATGGACTCGGTGATGCGGGGTCGCGACGGGGCCTGGGTCGGCTGGGCCGGCGAGCCCGGCGAGGCTCCCGCCCCCTTCGCCGAGGCCGGCATGTGGCTGCACCCCGTGCCCGTGTCCGCCGACGAGCTCGAGACCTACTACGAGGGCTTCAGCAACGACACGCTCTGGCCGATCTACCACGACGTCATCGTCCCGGCGCACTTCCACCGCGAGTGGTGGCAGGCCTACGAGCGGGTCAACGAGCGCTTCGCCGCGGCGGTGTGCGAGGTCGCCGCACCCGGGGCGAAGGTCTGGATCCACGACTACCAGCTGCAGCTCGTGCCGGCGCTCGTGCGCAGGATGCGGCCCGACGTGCGGATCGGGTGGTTCAACCACATCCCCTTCCCGCCCGTGGAGCTCTTCGCCCAGCTGCCGTGGCGCTCGCAGATCATCGAGGGGCTGCTCGGCGCCGACTACCTCGGCTTCCAGCGGGTCGCCGACGCGCAGAACTTCCTGCGCGCCGCCCGCCGGCTCGACGGCCGCGCCACCCGCGGCGACACGGTGACCACGCGCGACGGCCGACGGCACCGAGCGGGTCGTGCGCGCCTCCGCCGTGCCGATCAGCATCGACGCCTCCGGCCTTGAGGAGCTCGCCCGCAGCGAGCCCGTGCAGGAGCGGGCGCGGCAGATCCGCACCTCGCTCGGCAACCCCGACATCGTCATGCTCGGCGTCGACCGGCTTGACTACACGAAGGGGATCCGCCACCGGCTCAAGGCCTACGAGGAGCTGCTCGCGCAGGGCACGCTGCGGCCTCCGGAGGTCACCTTCGTCCAGGTCGCGACCCCGAGCCGCGAGCGGGTCGAGGCCTACAAGCGGCTGCGGACCGAGGTCGAGACGACCGTCGGCCGGATCAACGGCACCTACGGCGCGCTCGGCGCCCCGGCCGTGCACTACCTGCACCAGAGCTATCCGCGCGAGGAGATGGCCGCGCTCTTCCAGGCGGCCGACGTCATGCTCGTGACCCCGCTGCGCGACGGGATGAACCTCGTCGCCAAGGAGTACGTCACCTGCCGCCACGACAACGGCGGGGCCCTCGTGCTCAGCGAGTTCACCGGCGCGTGGCACGAGCTGCACCAGTCCTTCGTCTGCAACCCCCACGACATCGAGGGGCTCAAGCAGACGATCCTGCGGGCCCTGCGCACCGACGACAAGGAGCGGCGTCGCCTCATGCGGGCGCTGCGCCGCCGCGTCGCCGACAACGACGTGCAGCGGTGGGCCGACCGCTTCCTCACCAACCTCGAGACGGCACCGCACAAGCCCGGCACGAAGGGGGCCTGACGTGCCCCTGCCGCAGGAGCTCACCACGGCCCTGGCCGCGGTCTGGCCGCGCCGCGGCTGCTCGTCGCCACGGACTTCGACGGGGTGCTCGCTCCCTTCGTCGTCGACCCGATGGACTCCCGGGCCCAGCCGGGCACGCTCGAGGCGCTCACCGCGCTGGCGGCCGCCCCGGCGACGTGGTCGGCCGTCGTCTCCGGGCGCGACCTGGCGACCCTCGACGAGCTCACCGGGCTCGCCGGGTCGACCGTGACCCGCATCGGCAGCCACGGCGCCCAGTCGAGCCGGGGCGGCGACCTGCCCGAGGGCACCGCGGCCGCGATCGCCGCACTACGCGGGGCCGTCGAGGCCGCCGTCGCGGACCGCGAGCCGCGAATCCGCCTGGAGCACAAGCCCGCTGCGGTCGTGCTGCACACCCGGGGCCAGCCCGACGACGTGCTGCCGACGGCTGCCGCGATCGCCGACGAGGCCGCCGCCGCCCCCGGTGTCACCCACCTGGCCGGCAAGGGCGTGCACGAGCTGAGCGTGCTGCGGGCCGACAAGGGCACCGCCTTGCGCGAGCTCGCGAGCGCGCTCGGGGTCGACGCGACCGTCTACCTCGGCGACGACGTCACCGACGAGCACGCCTTCGCCGTGCTCGGGGAGGGTGACCTCGGGATCAAGGTCGGGGCCGGCGAGACCGCCGCGAGTGCCCGGGTCGACGACGCCACGGCCGTGCCCGAGATCCTCGCGACGCTTGCCTCCCTTCGCTGAGGCGGCTGCGCCACACTGGGCCGATGGGCCCACCCGGACCCGCGAAAGGGAGGACCCGTGCCCCTCGACATCTCAGCCGCCCGGCCCGACCCGGCCCTGCTCGACCTGCCGTGGTCGGTGCCGCTCGAGGACTGGCCCGCCGAGCGGCTCGCCGCGCTGCCGCGCGGCATCTCGCGGCACGTCGTGCGCTTCGCGCGGCTGTCCGGCGGGATCGTCGCGGTCAAGGAGATCAAGGCCGACCTCGCCCGCAACGAGTACCGGCTGCTGCGGCAGCTGCGCCGCCTCGACCTGCCGTGCGTCGAGCCGCTCGCGGTCGTCTCCGGGCGCACCGACGCCCACGGGGAGCCGCTCGACGCCTGCCTCGTCACCCGGCACCTGCAGTTCTCCCTGCCCTACCGGATCGTCTTCAGCCAGAACCTGCGCGAGGACACCGCCGTCCGCCTCGCCGACGCCCTCGCCGCGCTGCTCGCCCGGATGCACCTCGCCGGCTTCTTCTGGGGCGACGTGTCGCTGTCCAACACGCTCTTCCGCCGCGACGCGGGCGCCTTCGCCGCCTACCTCGTCGACGCCGAGACCGGTGAGCTGCACGACCGGCTGAGCACCGGGCAGCGCGAGCACGACCTCGACCTCGCCGAGACCAACATCGCCGGCGAGATGATGGACCTGGCCGCCGCCGGCTACCTCCCCGAGGGGCTCGACCCGCTCGCCATCGCCGAGGACATCATCGAGCGCTACCGCGGGCTGTGGCAGGAGCTCACCGGGGACGAGTGGTTCGAGGCGGGCGAGCGGTGGCGGGTCGACGAGCGGATCCGCCGGCTCAACGCCCTGGGCTTCGACGTCGACGAGCTGGCCATCACGACCGACCTCGACGGCACCCACCTGCGCATCGAGCCCAAGGTCGTCGACGCCGGCCACCACAGCCGGCGCCTGCTGCGCCTCACCGGCCTCGACGTCGAGGAGAACCAGGCCCGCCGCCTGCTCAACGACCTCGACTCCTACCGCGCCGCCCTGGACCGGCAGAATGACGACGAGTCGCTCGTCGCCCACGACTGGCTGACCCGCGTCTACGAGCCGACGACCCGGCGGATCCCGCCGGAGCTGCGGGCGAAGCTCGAGCCGGCCGAGATCTTCCACGAGATCCTCGAGCACCGGTGGTACATGGCCGAGCGGCTGGGGCACGATGTGCCCATCGAGGACGCCATCGCCGCCTATCTGCGAGAGGTCCTGCCGAGCAAGCCCGACGAGCAGTCCGTCCTGGGTGCCGACACCCAGATGCTGCCCGTCGTCGACCCGGGGGAGACGAGATGACCGTGCCCGACCCGCTGCAGCAGCCCGCGGGCCCTCCCTTCGTCACGGGGAGCGACCCGATGCGGCCGGGGTCGCGCGCTTGGGTGGAGCAGCGCTTCGGCCGCAGCGCGAGCTTCGGCGACCGGATCCTGCCGGGCGTCGTCGACAGCCTGCTCGTCTCCCTCGCCGGGCTCGTGCCGCTCGTCATCGGCATCATCTGCTTCGTGCAGGGCCTGCCCGAGCGGGAGTACTGCACGCTCTACGGCACCAACGGCTGCAGCGTGCCGGGCACCGGGTCAACCGCCCTGGTCACCCTCGGCGTCGTCCTCATGATGCTGTCGGTCGTCACGGCCCTGGCGATGGTCGCCTACAACCGGGTGTGGCGGGTGACCCGCACCGGGCAGAGCCTCGGCAAGCGGCTCACCGGCCTACGCGTCGTCGATGCCGAGACCGGCGCGGTGCCGCGGCTCGGGCCGGCGGCGCTGCGCGAGCTGGTCCACCAGTTCGCCGGCATCATCAGCTGGATCTGGATGCTCGTCGACCACGACGACCGCACGCTCGCCGACATCGCCGGCCACACGCACGTCGTGCACGTCGACAAGTCCTGACGGCGCTCGCCACACCAGCCCCATGATTTCCGGGTGACCCGGAAATCACCCCTTCGCATGAGTTCCAAACCCTTGCGAAGGGGGTGTTTGTCCTGTCGAGCAGTGGCCAGCGGGCTCCCGCGAGCAGCCGCACCCCCGGAGCCGAGAGCGAAGGGGGTGTTTGTCCTGTCGAGCAGTGGCCAGCGGGCTCCCGCGAGCAGCCGCACCCCCGGAGCCGAGAGCGAAGGGGGCGGGTCAGGTCAGCGGGCGGCCGTGCGCAGGCGGGCGATCTCGTAGAGCGTGACGCCCGCGGCGAGGCCGGCGTTGAGCGACTCGACGCTGCTGCTCATCGGGATCGAGACGATCTGGTCGCAGGTCTCGCGGACCAGGCGCGAGAGGCCCTTGCCCTCGGAGCCCACGACGACGACGAGCGGCGAGGTCGCCAGCTCGAGGCCGGGCAGCTCGACGTCACCGTCCATGTCGAGGCCGACGACGAAGAAGCCCGCCTTGCGGTAGTCCTCGAGCGCCCGCACGAGATTGGCCGCCTGGGCGACGGGGACGCGGGCGGCCGCGCCGGCCGAGGTCTTCCACGCCGAGGCGGTCATGCCCGCGCTGCGGCGGGACGGCACGACGACGCCGTGGCCGCCGAAGGCCGCCGTCGAGCGGACGATCGCGCCGAGGTTGCGCGGGTCGGTGATGCCGTCGAGGGCGACGATGAGCGGCGTGCCCGGGATCTGCGAGTCGACGAGGTCCTTGGGGTGCGCGTAGTCGTAGGGCGGCACCTGCAGCGCCATGCCCTGGTGGACCGCGCCGTCGGTGATCCGGTCGAGCTCGGTGCGGGGCGTCTCCATGATCGGGATGCCCGCCTCGGCGGCGAGGGTGAGCGCCTCCTTGACCCGGTCGTCGCTGTCGATGCGGCTCGCGACGTACATCGTCGACACCGGCACATCGGTGCGCAGCGCCTCGAGCACGGAGTTGCGGCCCGCGACGACCTCGGTGGAGCCGGACTTCTTGCGCGTCGGGCCCGGGCGGCCGGAGGCGCGCTTGTCGGCGGCCTTCGACATCTTGTAGGCCTTGTGGTTGGGGCGGTCGCTCGCCTTGGGCGTCGGGCCCTTGCCCTCGAGGCCGCGGCGGCGCTGACCGCCGGAGCCGACCTGGGCGCCCTTCTTCGACCCGCTGCGGCGCACGGCGCCACGTCGCTGGCTGTTGCCGGCCATCAGTGCTCCTTCTTGCCGAGGCTCCACCGGGCGCCGCCCGGGGTGTCCTCGATGGTGATGCCCGCGGCGGTGAGTGCGTCGCGGATCTGGTCGGCGGTGTCGTAGTCACGGGCCGCACGCGCCTTGGCGCGCGCCTCGACCTGCAGCTGGACGAGGGCGTCGAGGGCGTCGGTGAGCTCCTCCTCGCGGCTGCCACCGGCACCGCCCCACGTCGCCGACAGGGGGTTGATGCCCAGGACGTCGGTCATCGCGACGACGGTGGCGGCGATCTCCGCGGCCTCGTCCCGACCCCCTTCGTCGAGGGCTGTGTTGCCGGCACGGACGGCCTCGTGGATCACCGCGAGGGCGCCGGCGACGCCGAGGTCGTCGTCCATCGAGGCGGCGAAGTCGGCGGGCAGCTCGACGGCCGGGTCGGCCTCGACGACCGTCTGGCCGGGCAGGGCCCGCCGCAGGAAACCGGCGATGCGCTCGACCGCCGCGCCCGCCTCCTCGAGGGAGCCGGGGTGGTACTCGATCATCGAGCGGTAGTGCGCCGCGGTGAGGAAGTAGCGGACGGTCAGCGGGTCGTGCTCCTGCACGAGCTGCTGGACCTCGAGGGCGTTGCCGAGGGACTTGCCCATCTTCTCCCCCTTGACCGTCACCCACCCGTTGTGCAGCCAGTAGTGGGCGAAGTCGAGCCCGGCCGCACGCGACTGGGCCTGCTCATTTTCGTGGTGGGGGAAGCGCAGGTCGATGCCGCCGCCGTGGATGTCGAAGGTGTCGCCGAGGTACTTGCGGGCCATCGCCGAGCACTCGAGGTGCCAGCCGGGGCGGCCCTCGCCATAGGGGGTCGGCCAGTTCGCCGTGGCCGGTTCCTCGGCCTTGCGGCCCTTCCACAGGGCGAAGTCGCGCGGTCGCGCTTGCCCCGGGGGTCGGCGTCCTCGGCCGCCACCATGTCGTCGAGGCCCTGGTGGCTCAGCTCGCCGTAGTCGGCCCAGCTCCTGACGTCGAAGTAGACGTCACCGCTGCCGTCGGCCGCCGGGTAGGCGTGACCGCGCTCGACGAGCAGGTCGATGAGCTCGACCATCTCGGTGATGTGCCCGGTCGCGCGCGGCTCGTAGGTCGCCGGCAGCACTCCGAGCAGGTCGAGCGCCTCGCTCGTGTAGCGCTCGTTGCGATAGCTGAGCGCCCACCACTCCTCGTCGGTGTCGGCGGCCTTGCGCAGGATCTTGTCGTCGATGTCCGTCACGTTGCGCACGAGGGTCACGTCGTAGCCGTGACCGCGCACGAGCCAGCGGCGCAGCACGTCGAAGGCGACGGCGAAGCGCAGGTGACCGATGTGCGGTGCGCCCTGGGTCGTGAGCCCACAGATGTACATCCCCACCCGGCCGGGGTCACGGGGACGAAGTCGCGCTGCTCGCGCGTGGCGGTGTCGAAGAGCTGCAGGGTCACGGGCCCAAGGCTAACGGGCGCAGGTGGTTACCTTGGCCCCGTGACGACCCAGATGCCGTCGTGGGCGGCCGTGACCCTCGCCGTGCTCCTCGGCCTCTGGTCCCTCGGCGTGGGCATCGCCTTCGGGCGTCAGCTCACGCGGCTGTGGTTTCGCCCGGGCTCGGGCGCGTGGCGCACGGCCGCGCGGGTGCTCCTGCTGCACGGCGTCCTCATCACGATCCTCCTGATGAGCGGGCTCGTCGTGCTCGCCGTCCGCGAGGAGACGACGTACCGGACGTGGCCGCTGGGCGGCCTGCTCGTGGCGATCCTCGTGCCGCTCGGCCCGGTCGTCGCCAACGTCCTGCCGAGCCGGTCCGGCCTGGCCCCCGACAAGGAGACCCTCGCCCGCGCGGGGGCCGACGAGAGCCAGGCCGCGGTGGTCCGATGGCTGGGTGCCCCCTTCGCCATCGTCGAGATGGCGATGCTCGTGACGGTCTGCTTCCCGGCACTCGCGGCCTGACCCTGCGGCTCAGTGCCCCCGGTCGAGCCACTCCTGCACGTGCGGAGCCTCGGCGCCGATCGTCGTGTCGTCGCCGTGGCCGGTGTGCACGACGGTGTCCGAAGGGAGGGTCAGCAGCTTGTCGCGGATGGACTCCACGATCGTCGGGAAGTCGGAGTACGACCGCCCCGTCGCGCCGGGGCCGCCCTGGAAGAGGGTGTCACCGGAGAAGACGACCCCGAGCTCGGGGCGTGCAGGCAGCAGGCGCCCGGTGCGTGGCCGGGAGTGTGCAGCACCGTGAGGTCGGTGCCGGCGACGGTGATGACCTGGCCGTGCGCGAGCGCGCCGTCGGGAGCACGGTCCGGGTAGGTCATCTGCCACAGCGGTGCTTCGTCGGGGTGCAGCAGGATCGGCGCGCCCGTCGCCTCGGCGACCTGCGCCGCGGCGTTGACGTGGTCGTTGTGGGCGTGGGTGCTGACGATCGCCTTGAGGGTGCGGTCACCGACCGCCTCGAGGATCGGGGCGGCCTCGTGCGCGGCGTCGATGACGATCACCTCGGCGTCGTCGCCGACGAGCCAGACGTTGTTGTCGACCTCCCACGAGCCGCCGTCGAGCTCGAAGCTCCCCGAGGTGACGACCTTGTCGATGCGCGCGGTCACAGGACCACCACCGAGCGCAGCACGTCACCGGAGTGCATCTTGTCGAAGGCCGACTCGATGTCGCCCAGACCGATCCGCTCGGTGACGAAGGCGTCGAGGTCGAAGCGCCCCTGGCGGTAGAGGTCGACGAGCATCGGGAAGTCACGGCTGGGCAGGCAGTCGCCGTACCAGCTCGACTTGAGGGCACCACCTCGGCCGAAGATCTCGATCATGGGGAGGGTGACCTCCTTGTCCGGGGCCGGGACCCCGACGAGGACGACCCGACCGGCGAGGTCGCGGGCGTAGAAGGCCTGCTCGTAGGTCTGCGGCAGGCCGACCGCGTCGACGACGACATCGGCACCGAAACCGCCCGTCAGCTCACGGACCCGCTCGACGGTGTCCTCGGTGCTCGCATCCACGGTGTGCGTGGCACCGAAGCCCTTGGCGATCTCCAGCTTCCGCGGATCCATGTCCACCGCGATGATCGTCGTCGCACCCGCAACCTTCGCGCCGGCGATCGCCGCATCACCGACACCACCGCACCCGATGACCGCAATCGACTCACCACGAGTGACCTCACCGGTGTTGACCGCGGCACCGAAGCCGGCCATCACACCGCAGCCCAGCAGGCCCACGGCCGCCGCGTCGGCGTCCCCGTCGACCTTGGTGCACTGCCCCGCAGCGACGAGGGTCTTCTCGGCGAAGGCGCCGATACCCAGCGCGGGGGTCAGCTCCTCGCCGGTCTCGGCGATGGTCATCTTCTGGGTCGCGTTGTGCGTGTCGAAGCAGTACTGCGGCTTGCCCTTCCGGCACGCGCGGCACTGACCGCACACCGCCCGCCAGTTGAGGATGACGAAATCACCGGGCGCCACCTCGGTGACCCCCTCGCCGACAGCCTCGACGACACCCGCGGCCTCGTGGCCGAGGAGGAAGGGGAACTCGTCGTTGATCCCCCCTTCGCGGTAGTGCAGGTCGGTGTGGCACACCCCGCACGACTGGACCTTGACCACGGCCTCTCCCGGGCCGGGGTCGGGGACGACGATGTCGACGACCTCGACATCGACTCCCTTCGAGCGAGCGATGACTGCCTTGACGGTCTGCGGCACGGTGCGACTCCTTCGCTGGCGGGGGCCGGCGGCCCGGCTCTCAGGCCCCATCTTGGCCCATGACGTGACGGCCGCGACATAGGGTCTGCCCATGGGACTCGACTTCGCCTTCCGCCACCTGATCACGCAGGTGGGCTGGGCCGCGCCGTTGGCCATCACGGCACTGGTCATCGGCGGGTGGGCGCTGCTGCGTCGTGACGAGGGGATGTGGTGGAAGCTCGTCGTCGGCGGCGTCCCCGCGCTCCTCGCCGCGCAGGCCGTGAGCGTCGTGGGCACCTTCATGCTCTACCAGCTCGACGGCTTCTACCGCGCCTACTGGATCGTCTCGCTGCCCACCCTCGTGCTCAACGTCGTGGGCCTGGCGCTCCTCGGCGCCGGCGCGTCTCGGGTCGCCGCGGCACGCCGGGCACGTCGCGATGAGCCTGCTCGTCGTCCAGCACCAGACGACCTGCCCGCCGGGCCGGGTCGGGACATGGCTTCGGGACGCCGGGGTCGAGCTCGACGTGCGCCGGCCCTACGCCGGCGAGGCGCTGCCTACCGACCTCTCCGGGCACGACGGCCTGCTCGTGCTCGGTGGCCAGATGGGCTGCCGCGACGACGAGGTGGCCCCGTGGCTGCCGGCCGTGCGTGACCTCATCAGCACCGCGGCGAAGGGGGGCACCCCCGCACTGGGCATCTGCCTGGGCCACCAGCTCGCCGCCGCCGCGCTCGGCGGCGAGGTCGGGCGCAACCCCGGTGGCAGGACCATCGGCGTGCTCACCGTCGGCATCACCGACCAGCTGGCCGACGACTCCGTGCTGGCGGGCGGCCGGCGGCGCGCGTGCCGCAGTGGAACGACGACATCGTCACCCGGCTGCCCGAGGGCGCGGTCGCCCTCGCCGACAACGAGCGCGGCGACCTGCTCGTCGCCCGGCTCGCCCCGACCGTCTGGGGCGTCCAGGGCCACCCCGAGGCCGACCTCGACATCGTCACGGCCTGGGCGGCCTGCCGACGCCGGCGCC
>NZ_JBNFOF010000090.1:0-11452 GCF_057364645.1 Janibacter sp. CFPM2_SD2 | reverse complement strand
TGACCGCGGCCACCGCGCCGACACGGCCGCGGCCGTCGTGCTCGACCTGCGGGACGGCGGGATCGTCGCCTCCGCGAGCGTCCCGACCTATGACCCCTCGGTGTGGTCCGAGGGGGTCTCGCAGCGGGAGTACGAGCGGCTGACGACGGGGGAGCGCAGCCCGCTCATCGACCGGGTCACCGGGGTGGCGCAGCCGCCGGCCTCGACCTTCAAGGCGGTCACGCTCCCCGGGGCGGTCGCGGCCGGCACCGACCTCGACGACGAGGTCAACTGCTCCGCCTCGCACCGCATCGGCGACCGGGTCTTCAACAACTTCGAGTCGCGGGCCTACGGCTGGATCACCTGGCGCGAGGCGCTCAAGGTCTCCTGCGACACCGTCTTCTACCGGGTCGCCGAGGACGTGTGGCGTGACCAGGGTGGCCTCTCCGCGCGGGACGACGCCGGCGACCCCCTCATCGACACCGCCCGCGACCTCGGGCTCGGCGAGGCGACCGGCATCGACCTGCCGGCCGAGGCCACCGGCCGCATCCCCGGGCGCGCGTGGAAGCGCGAGTGGTGGGAGTCGACGAAGGACGCGTCCTGCCGCGAGGCGAAGCGCGGTCACCCCGAGATCGCCGATCGCACCCGGCGTGCCTATCTCACCGCCCTGGCCGAGGAGAACTGCGAGAGCGGCTACCAGTTCCGCCCCGGCGACGAGGCCAACCTCTCGATCGGCCAGGGCGATGTGACCGCGACGCTGCTCCAGATGGCTCGGGTCTACGGCACCATCGCCACCGATGGCGACGAGCCCAGCCCGCACCTCGGTCGCGCGACGGTCGCGCCCGACGGCACCCGCAGCCGCATCGACGTGGCCAACAACCGCGAGGTCGAGCTGCCGAAGGGAGCCGGGGCCCTGCTGCGGACCGCGCTCGGCGACGTCGTCAGCGCCCCCGGCGGCACCGCCCACTCCGCCTTCGTCGGCTTCCCGCTTCGTCAGTGGCCCGTGGCGGGCAAGACCGGCACGGCCGAGGTCTACGGCAAGCAGGACACCGCGTGGTTCGTCTCGTGGGCGCCGACGAGCCGGCCGCGCTATGTCGTCGCGGTCTCGGTCTCGCAGGGCGGCACGGGCGGCGCGACGGCGGCGCCGATCGCCCGCGAGATCCACGAGGAGCTGCGCCGGCACTGAGCGGCCCCGGTCGTTCACCCGGGCATCACCTGGTCGTCCCCACCACGCCACCGGCCCGCCGGGTGCGCAGGGTGACCTCCTCCCCGTGCCCACGCCACGCCTGACGAGCCTCCTCGCGCTCGGACTCTCCGCGACCCTGACCACCGTGATGCTCCCGTCCTCGACGGCAGCGCCCTCGCCGCAGCCGGGGGGTGAGCGCGCGGACGGCCGGTCCTTCCACCGGCTGGCCACGGTCCCGGCCTACGCCAACACGTCGAAGGACCAGCAGTCGGTCGCCGAGATCTCGACCGTGACCGCCGACGGCAACACCGTCGTCTACACCGACGCCGCGTCCGAGGGCATCGGCTTCGTCGACATCACCGACCCGGAGCGCCCGGCGCCCGATGGCTTCGTCGAGGTCCCGGGTGAGCCCACGAGCGTCTTCGCCACCGACGACCGGCTGCTCGTCGTCGTCGACACCTCCGAGAGCTTCACCGACCCCTCGGGCGTCGTCATCGTCCTCGACCCGCAGACGCGCGAGGAGCTCGGCCGTCTCGACCTCGGCGGCCAGCCCGACTCCGTCGACGTGACGAAGGGGGGAGAGCGCGCCTTCATCGCGATGGAGAACCAGCGTGACGAGGAGGCCGGCGACGGCGTTCTGCCCCAGGAGCCGGCGGGCGACCTGGCGATGATCGACCTGACGCAGGACGTCGCCGACCTCGCTGTCGAGCACGTCGACCTCACCGGCCTGGCCGGCATCGACACCCCGCAGGACCCAGAGCCCGAGTACGTGAAGATCTCGCCCGACGGCAGCCGGCTCGCGCTCACCCTGCAGGAGAACAACGCGGTCGTCATCCTCGACGCCGAGACCGGCGAGGTCCGCAACCACTTCTCCGCCGGCTCGGTGGCCCTCACGGGCGTCGACGACGAGGAGGACGGGGGCCTGCGCCTCGACGGATCCACCGAGGCCGCGCCCCGCGAGCCCGACGCCATCGCATGGGTCGACGACGAGCACGTCGCGACGGCCAACGAGGGCGACTGGAAGGGCGGCACCCGCGGCTGGACCGTCTTCGACGCCGCGACCGGTGACGTGGCCTGGGACGCGGGGACGAGCTTCGAGGACCTCGCCCACCGCTACGGCCAGTACCCGGAGCACCGGGCCGGCAAGAAGGGCACCGAGCCCGAGGGCATCGCCGTGGCCACCTACGACGGCACGCCCTACGCCTTCGTCGGGTCGGAGCGCGGCAACTACGTCGCGGTCTACGACGTGAGCGACCCCGCGCAGCCGGTCTTCACCCAGCTCGTCCCGTCGACGGTCGGCCCGGAGGGCATCCTGCCGATCCCGAGTCGCGACCTGCTCGTCATCTCCTCCGAGGAGGACAGCGCCGAGGACCTCGTCCGCGGCACGATCCAGGTGCACCGGCTGCAGGACGGCCCGGCGGCCTCGCCGACGCTGAAGTCCGCCGACGCGCGCCCCGCCGACTCCGGCGGCCGTGAAGGAGCGCCCATCACCTGGTCGGCGCTCGGCGCCCTGTCCGCGGTCCCGGGCACGGACGACGAGGTCTACGCGGCCCCGGACAATTTCCTCTCCCCGTCGCGGATCTACACCGTCGACACCGCCTCGCAGCGCGAGGGCGGGCCGGCGACGATCACCGACCAGCTCGTCCTCAGCAAGGACGGCGAGCCCGTCGGCTACGACGTCGAGGGCCTGTGGGCTGACGCGGACGGCAGCTTCTGGCTGGCCGTCGAGGGCACGGCCGTCAAGGGCGGCGGGTCCGAGGGCAACCGACTGGTCCACATCGACGCGCAGGGCGCGGTGACCGAGGAGGTCGACCTGCCCGTCGGCGTGGCCGCCGGGCTGGGTGGCCAGGGCTTCGAGGGCGTGACCGGCTACGGCACCGGCGACGATGCGGTCCTCTACGCCGCGGTCCAGCGCGCCTCGTCCACCGACCCGAAGGGGGTCACCCGCATCGGCCGCTACACGGTCGCCACCGGCAGGTGGGAGTGGTTCGGATACGAGCTCGAGTCCACCGAGACCGAGGGCGACTGGATCGGCCTGAGCGAGATCACGGCGGTCGACGAGGACACCCTCGCGGTCATCGAGCGCGACAAGCTGGGCGGCCCGGACGCGAAGCTCAAGGCGGTCTACGCCGTCGACCTGCCGAAGCGCAAGAGGGCGCAGGCCGACCGTGCGCGCCTGCCCCTCCTCGACAAGGAGCTCGCGGTGGACGTCCTGCCGCGCCTGCAGGGGCTCAACGGCTGGACCCAGGAAAAGCTCGAGGGCCTGACGATCGCGGGAAACGGCAACCTCTACTCCGTCACCGACAACGACGGTGTCAAGGACGCGAGCGGGGAGACGGTCTTCCTCGACCTGGGATCGGCTGACGAGATCTTCGACCTGCAGGACGACCGCCGGGGCGGACCGGGCCGCGGCCGGGGCCCCCGGGCGCACGTCCGCTGAGCGCACCCCGGGGCCCGCGTCAGCAGCAGCGGGTCCCGGGGTTGCGCTCCTGCTGCGCGTAGTGCTCCCGCCAGAAGTCGGCGCGCGAGGGCACCGGTCGCTCCGGGTGGACCCGCTGCAGGTGCTCGACGTAGCGCTCGTAGCGGTCGGCCCCGGTCACCCCGGACACGAAGCGGCCGATCCGCCGCACCACGGCGAAGGGGGTGGCCGTCGCGGTGCTCATCAGTGGCCGCCCCTGGCGGCGGGGGAGGGCTCCAGGCCCGCCTCCCGCCACTCGGCGAGGACCTGCTTCTCCTCGGGGGTGGCCATCGGGCCCGAAGGCGCGAAGATCCGCGACGGGACGCCCTCGGTCTCGCTCGTCGGCAGCCCGCCGTGGCGCACGGCGCGCACCATGACGACGACGGCCGCGGCGACGACGATGATGACGAGCACGGCGAAGACGATCGACAGGGTGCCCTGGACGAGCGAGTTGAAGATGATCTTGTCCATGTCGGCCGGCGACGCGGCGCCGGTGAGCAGCTCGCCCTTGTCGCGCGCCTCCACGAAGGCGTCACGCTGCGCGAAGTAGCCGATCTTGGGGTTGCTGCTGAAGATCTTCAGCGCGGATGCCCACAGGGTGATGAGCAGGTCCCACACGAGCGCGACGCCCGGGATCCACGCCCAGCGCAGGTTGCCCTGCTTGACGATGATCGTCGTGACGACCGCCAGCGCGATCGCCGCCAGGAGCTGGTTGGCGATGCCGAAGAGCGGGAAGAGGGTGTAGATCCCGCCGAGCGGGTCGAGGATGCCCATGACGAGGATCGACCCCCACCCGGCGACGACGATGAGGCTGCACAGCCAGGCGCCCGGGCGCCACGACGGGTCCTTGAAGCGGGCCATGCCGGGGACATTGCCCAGGGCGTCGGAGAACATGAAGCGCGCGACGCGGGTGCCGGCGTCGACCGTGGTGAGGATGAAGAGCGCCTCGAACATCACCGCAAAGTGGTACCAGAAGGACTTCAGCGACTCGCCACCGAAGACGCTCATGACCTCGCTCATGCCGAAGGCGAGCGTCGGGGCGCCGCCGGTGCGGGAGATGATCGTCTCCTCGCCGACACTGTCCGCGGCCTGCTGGAGGGTGGCCGCGTCGACCGGCGGCACGGGCCCACCCGACGGGGTGCTGAGCGGCAGGCCGTTGACGTAGTCGGCGGCGCTGCCCGGCTCGCCACCGGTGAGCGCGACCGGGGCGTTCATCGCGAAGTAGATGTGCTGGTCGATGCTCACCGCCGCGACCATCGCCATGACGGCGACGAAGGACTCGGTGAGCATGGACCCGTAGCCGATGAAGCGGGCCTGGCTCTCCTTCTCGATGAGCTTGGGCGTCGTGCCCGACGAGATGAGCGCGTGGAACCCGGAAAGGGCGCCGCACGCGATGGTGATGAAGAGGAAGGGGAAGAGCGAGCCCGCGAAGGCCGGCCCGGTGCCGGTCGAGGCGAACTCGGTGACGGCCGGCATCTTCACCTCGGGGCGCGCGACGAGGATGCCGATCGCGAGGAGCGCGATCGTCCCGACCTTCATGTAGGTCGACAGGTAGTCGCGCGGGGCGAGCAGCAGCCACACCGGGAGCACCGACGCGGCGAAGCCGTAGCCGATGAGCAGCCAGGCCAGCGTGATCGGCTCGAGGGTGAAGGTCTCCGACAGCGTCGGGTGGTCGGAGACCCAACCGCCGGCGATGATCGCCGCGACGAGCAGGACGACACCGATGAGCGAGACCTCGCCGACGCGCCCGGGCGCAGGTAGCGCAGGTAGAGGCCCATGAAGAGCGCGATGGGGATCGTCATCGCGATCGAGAAGACGCCCCAGGGGGAGTGGGCCAGGGCGCCGATGACGACGATGCCCAGGACGGCGATGAGGATGAGCATGATGGCGAGCACGCCGACGATCGCGGCGGTGCCGCCGACCCGGCCGAGCTCGTCCCGGGCCATCTGCCCGAGGCTGCGGCCGCCGCGGCGGATCGACAGGTGCAGGACCATGTAGTCCTGCACGGCCCCGGCGAAGACCACGCCGACGACGATCCACAGCGTGCCGGGCAGGTAGCCCATCTGGGCGGCGAGGACCGGTCCGACGAGCGGGCCGGCTCCGGCGATCGCGGCGAAGTGGTGCCCGAAGAGCACCCGCCGGTCCGTCGGCATGAAGTCCTTGCCGTTCTCGAACTCCTCTGCGGGAGTGGCGCGCTCGTCGCGCGGCTTGAGCACCTTGTACTCGATCAGGCGCGCGTAGAAGCGGAAGCCGATGATGTAGGTGCACACGGCCGCGAAGACGAACCAGACGGCGTTGACGTGCTCGCCACGGACCACCGCGATCATCGTCCAGCCGACCGCCCCGAGCAGGGCGACGAGCGCGAAGACGAGCTTCTCCCTTCCGCTCACGGTGTGCGGGGTGCGCACCGCGACCGGCGGCCGGTCCGGGTCGGTCCGCACCGTCGTCACGCCGTCCCGCTCCTCCATGAGGGTGCTCGACCCACTCTCTCGGCTCATCTCGTCCTTCGTCCACGTCGTCGTGATCAGGGCTGTGTGTCGAACGTAACGCAGTCATGACTAGGCTGTCGGACATGGCTGATTTCGACGTCGTTGTGCTCGGTGCTGGACCCGGTGGCTATGTGGCGGCGATCCGCGCCGCGCAGCTCGGCAACAAGGTCGCGGTGATCGAGAAGAAGTACTGGGGCGGTGTCTGCCTCAACGTGGGCTGCATCCCCAGCAAGGCGCTCATCAAGAACGCCGAGCTGGCGCACACGCTGACCCATGACAAGAAGAAGTTCGGCATCGAGGGCGACGCCACGATGTCCTTCGGCCCGACGCACGCCCGCTCCCGTCAGGTGAGCGCCGGCATCGTCAAGGGCGTCCACTTCCTCATGAAGAAGAACAAGATCACCGAGATCGACGGCTGGGGCACGATCACCTCCGCCAACACCGTCGACGTCGCCCTCAACGACGGCGAGACCAAGACCGTCTCCTTCGACAAGCTGATCATCGCCGCCGGCGCCACCACCCGCATGCTCCCGGGCGTCGAGGTCAGCAAGAACGTCGTCACCTACGAGGAGCAGATCCTCGACGACGACCTGCCGGGCTCGATCATCATCGCCGGCTCCGGCGCCATCGGCGTCGAGTTCGCCTACGTGCTCAAGAACTTCGGCGTCGACGTCACGATCGTCGAGTTCCTCGACCGCATGGTCCCGACCGAGGACGCCGACGTGTCCAAGGAGCTGGCCAAGCACTACAAGAAGCTCGGCGTCAAGGTCATGACGGGCACCAAGGTCGAGTCCGTCGAGGACACCGGCTCCGGCGTCAAGGTCACCGTCACCCCGGCGAAGGGGGGCGACGCGCAGGTCCTCGAGGCCGACCGCCTCCTCTCCGCGATCGGCTTCGCCCCGCGCACCCAGGGCTACGGCCTGGAGTCGATCGGCGTCGAGCTCACCGAGCGCGGTGCCATCGCGATCGACGAGTACTGCCGGACCAACGTCGACAACGTCTACGCCATCGGTGACTGCACGGCGAAGCTCATGCTCGCCCACGTCGCCGAGGCCCAGGGCGTCGTCGCCGCCGAGCACATGAACGGCGCCGAGACGATGCCGGTCGACTACGACTTCATCCCGCGCGCGACCTACTGCCACCCGCAGATCGGCTCCTTCGGCTACTCCGAGGAGCAGGCCAAGGAGAAGGGCTTCGACGTCAAGACGGCGACCTTCCCCTTCACCGCCAACGGCAAGGCCATGGGCCTGGGCGACGCGGTCGGCTTCGTCAAGGTCGTCGCCGACGCGGAGCACAACGAGATCATCGGCGCCCACATGATCGGCCCCGACGTGACCGAGCTGCTCCCGGTCCTCACCCTCGCGCAGAAGTGGGACCTCACCGCCGACGAGGTCGCCCGCAACGTCTTCGCGCACCCGACGCTGTCCGAGGCGGTCAAGGAGGCCGTCGAGGGCATCGCGGGGCACATGATCAACCTCTGACGACCGACGCGTCGAGCAGCCACGGCGCCCCCTTCGCCCGGATTATGGGCGAAGGGGGCGCCGCTGCTAATCTTCACGGGTTGCCGTGAAAATCGGCCGCGGATCCACAGAGCCCCGGTGAACCAGCCCGGGCGCGCCGCGCAACAACCCAGAGAAGGAGCAGTGTCGCAGCATGCCGCTGACCGCTGAAGTCAAGAAGCAGATCATGGCCGAGTACGCCACCGTCGAGGGCGACACCGGCTCCCCCGAGGTGCAGGTCGCGCTGCTCACCCAGCGCATCAAGGACCTCACCGAGCACGCTCGTGAGCACAAGCACGACCACCACAGCCGCCGCGGCCTGCTGCTGCTCGTCGGTCGTCGCCGCCGCCTCCTGCGTTACCTGGAGAGCACCGACATCGAGCGCTACCGTGCGCTGATCAAGCGCCTCGGCCTTCGCCGATAACAGCTTCGTGGAGAGCGGTTCCCGCCCAAGGGGACCGCTTCTTCGCGTATCCGGGGGGATTCTCCCTTCGGCACAACTGAAGAGATCGACAACTGAAGATCGTCACCGCAGAAGACCTACCGGGGCACAACGACGATGCTCCCGGTTCGCAGAGAGAAAAGGAGGACCCGATGGAGGGTCCTGAGATCACCGCCACCGAAGCCACCATCGACAACGGCTCGTTCGGCACCCGCACCATCCGGTTCGAGACCGGTCGCCTCGCCAAGCAGGCTGGAGGCGCGGTCAGCGCCTACCTCGACGGCGAGACCATGCTCCTGTCGACCACCACGGCCGGCAAGACCCCGAAGGACCACTTCGACTTCTTCCCCCTGACGGTGGACGTCGAGGAGCGCATGTACGCCGCCGGTCGCATCCCCGGCAGCTTCTTCCGCCGTGAGGGTCGTCCCGGCACGGACGCGATCCTCACCTGCCGCCTCATCGACCGCCCCCTGCGCCCGACCTTCAAGAAGGGTCTGCGCAACGAGGTCCAGGTCGTCATCTCCGTGCTGTCGGTCCACCCGGACCACCAGTACGACGTCCTGGCGATCAACGCCGCGTCGGCCTCGACGCAGATCTCCGGTCTGCCCTTCTCGGGCCCGATCGGTGCCGTCCGCGTCTCGCTCATCGACGGCCAGTGGGTCGCCTTCCCCAACTTCAGCGACATCGAGCGCTCGACCTTCGACATGGTCGTCGCCGGCCGCGTCGTCGATGGTGGTGACGTCGCGATCATGATGGTCGAGGCCGAGTCCACCGAGTCGACGTGGAACCTCGTGAAGAACGAGGCCAAGACCGCGCCGACCGAGGAGGTCGTCGCCGAGGGCCTCGAGGCCAGCAAGACCTTCATCAAGGTCCTGTGCGACGCCCAGGCCGAGCTGGCCCAGCAGGCCGCGAAGCCGGTCGAGGACTTCCCGATCTTCCTCGACTACCAGGACGACGCCTACGCCGCCGTCGAGAAGGCCACCTCGGCCGACCTCGCGACCGCGCTGACGATCGCCGGCAAGCAGGAGCGCGAGGACCGTCTCGACGAGATCAAGGACGCCATGAAGGCCTCCCTCGCGGGCACCGAGGAGGCTCCCGGTGAGTTCTTCGGTCGCGAGAAGGAGCTCTCCGCGGCCTACCGCTCGGTGCAGAAGGCGCAGGTCCGCCAGCGCATCCTGCGCGACAAGGTCCGCATCGACGGCCGTGGCCTCGCCGACATCCGCGCCCTCGGCGCGGAGGTCGAGGTGCTGCCGCGCGTGCACGGCTCGGCGCTCTTCGAGCGCGGCGAGACCCAGATCATGGGTGTCACCACGCTCAACATGCTCAAGATGGAGCAGCAGATCGACTCGCTCGGGCCGGTCACCAAGAAGCGCTACATGCACAACTACAACTTCCCGCCCTACTCGACCGGTGAGACCGGCCGGGTCGGCAGCCCGAAGCGCCGCGAGATCGGCCACGGTGCGCTCGCCGAGCGTGCGCTCCTGCCGGTGCTGCCCCCGCGCGAGGAGTTCCCCTACGCGATCCGTCAGGTCTCCGAGGCTCTCGGGTCCAACGGCTCGACGTCGATGGGCTCGGTCTGCGCCTCGACGATGTCGCTGCTCAACGCCGGTGTGCCGCTGCGCGCCGCCGTCGCCGGCATCGCCATGGGTCTGGTCTCCGACGAGGTCGACGGCCAGACGCAGTACGCGGCCCTGACCGACATCCTCGGCGCCGAGGACGCCTTCGGCGACATGGACTTCAAGGTCGCCGGTACCCGCGAGTTCGTCACGGCGATCCAGCTGGACACCAAGCTCGACGGCATCCCGGCCTCCGTGCTCGCCGGCGCGCTGACCCAGGCCCGTGACGCGCGGATGCACATCCTCGACGTCATGAACGAGGCCATCGACGCGCCCGACGAGATGGCGCCGACCGCGCCGCGGATCATCACCGTCCAGGTGCCGGTCGACAAGATCGGTGAGGTCATCGGCCCCAAGGGCAAGATGATCAACCAGATCCAGGACGACACCGGCGCCGACATCAGCATCGAGGACGACGGCACCGTCTTCATCGGTGCGGTCGACGGCCCGTCCGCGGACGCTGCGCGCAATGCGATCAACGCGATCGCCAACCCGCAGATGCCCGAGGTCGGCGAGCGCTTCCTCGGCACCGTCGTCAAGACGACGACCTTCGGCGCCTTCATCTCCCTGACGCCGGGCAAGGACGGCCTGCTGCACATCTCCGAGGTGCGCAAGCTCGTTGGCGGCAAGCGCATCGACGCCGTCGAGGACGTCCTCGGCGTGGGCCAGAAGGTCCAGGTCGAGCTCAAGGAGATCGACCCGCGCGGCAAGCTCAGCCTCGCCGCGGTCCTCACCCCGGAGCAGGAGGCCGAGCTGGCCTCCGGCTCGAAGGGTGACGACGAGGGTGGTCGTGGCGGTCGCCGTGAGGGCGGTCGCGACGGCGGTCGTGAGGGTGGCCGCGACGGCGGTCGTCGTCGCCGTCGCCGCAGCGACAACGACTCCGGCGAGTCCTCCGAGACCGAGTCGGCCCCGGCCGACGGTGGCGAGTCGCAGGACGACTGACCACAGGGTCCCTGACGCAGGGGGCCGGCTCTCCCACACGGGAGGGTCGGCCCCCTTCGTCATGCCTGTGGACAACCGACGGGCGAAGGGGGCGGACCTCGCCTAGCGTGAGCGCAGCCGCCCACGGGCGGTGACCTGATCACGCCACACCAAGGGGACCCATGAAGGCACTGCGCCTGCTCACCGGACTCGTCGCGACCCTGCTCCTGCTCGGAGGGGTCGCCGTCGCCATCCTGCTCGGACCGGACGACACGTGGGGAGGTGAGCCCGCAGCACTGCCCGACAGCGCGCCGGTCATCTCGACGGCGCCGCAGCTGCTCAACGTCGCGGGCATCGACCTGGTCGTCTCGGCACGTGCGAGCACGGGGGAGGTCTTCGTCGGGGCCGGGCACCCGGTGCACGTGCAGGACTACCTCGACGGCGTCACGCACACCGAGATCGACGAGCTGTCGGCCGACGGTGTCGGGGGGAGCCAGCCGCGTGACGGTGACCGCGCCTACCCGGCGGCCCCGCCCGCAGACCTGGACGTCTGGGAGGAGCAGCAGGTGGCGCAGGACGTGACCGTGGCCGTCCCGCTCACCGAGGAGGCGCCGGTGCAGGTCGTCGTCCTGCCCGCGAAGGCCGGGGGAGCCGCTCCCGAGGTGGGCATCGGCTACGGCCTGCCCGGAGCCTTCGTCGCGGGTCTCGTCGCGGCCGTCGTCGGTCTGCTCCTGCTCGTCAGCACCGTCGTCTGGGGCCGTCGCGCGAAGCGAGCCCGTCGCACGGCACCCGCCACCGCCCCCGAGGCGCTTGCCGAGTCCGCCCCGGCGCAGGCCACCACCGTGACGCGGGGAGCGACCCG
>NZ_JBNFOF010000089.1:0-11462 GCF_057364645.1 Janibacter sp. CFPM2_SD2 | reverse complement strand
CTGCGACGAGGTCGAGGGCGAGCGGGTGGACCCCGTCGGCCGTGGCGAGGGGGGAAGTCGGTGAGGGTGGCGAAGGGGGACCCGCCCGCGCTCACGACCGCCGGCTCACCGTCGCGGTGGGCCTGCGCGTACCAGACCGTGCCGGGGGGCCGTCGACGTAGTCGCGGCCGCGGCGGGCGGCACCCCGCTGTGCCGGCAGGTCGACCGTTGCCGTGCCGGTGATCGCGGCGAAGCGGCTGCCGGGGGAGGGGGCCAGGCGACTCCCTTCGCCCGCACGCAGTGGACCGACGACCGGGACGCCGAGCTGCAGGGCCCAGCCGGTCGTCGCGTCGTGGGTCGTCGCCGGGGCGGAGGCCGGCGGGGCGAGGAGCCACACGGCGTCGACGTCGGGGGTGATCGTGGCCCCCGCCGGCAGCCACCGCACCTGCGCGTCGGGGGCGAGGGCGGTCACCGCCCGCGAGACGAAGTGGGCGTCCGGCCAGTCCGCGGAGCCGACGAGTGCGATGGTCAGGCCGGTCATGCAGCGAGCCTACGTGGGGGGTGCGATTTCCCTCCGAGTGGGCCGGTGCCCTACTCTTGACTGTCGGTCACGTGTGTCATGCCTTCCCGCTCTCCGGGGAGGTCATCTCGCGCGTGCCACACGCGGTGGCCTCCATCCAGGAGACCACCAACGGATTGAGAGGGTATGGCCAAGAAGGACGGTGTCATCGAGGTCGAGGGCACGATCGTCGAAGCGCTCCCGAACGCAATGTTCCGGGTCGAGCTGACCAACGGTCACAAGGTTCTCGCCCACATCTCGGGCAAGATGCGGCAGCACTACATCCGAATCCTCCCCGAGGACAAGGTTGTCGTCGAGCTCAGCCCGTACGACCTGACCCGCGGCCGGATCGTCTTCCGTTACCGCTGACCGAGGCGGTCGTCGACACGGCGACCGACGAGGGACGCAACTCCCGCACGACCCGGCATCCACCACCCGTGGGTCGGGACAGATCGATGAAAGATGCGAGACGGCAATGAAGGTTCAGCCGAGCGTCAAGAAGATCTGCGACAAGTGCAAGGTGATCCGCCGTAACGGTCGGGTCATGGTGATCTGCGACAACCTGCGCCACAAGCAGCGCCAGGGCTGATCGCGGCCACCACGGCCCGCACGGCGGGGACCTTGGCTCATCGCCACAGATCCTCGAGCAACGCCAACTGAAGAACGACGCACCACCCGGCCCCTCTCCCTTCGCGGAGCAGGACGTCACCCCCGGCTCGGAGGCCGGGGACCGAGCGGCCCGCCACCATCGGCGGGACCCACCGCCGGACCGGTGGTGCACCAGACCTCCGAGAGAACGAGAAGGAAGCCAGCACATGGCACGACTTGTTGGAGTCGACCTGCCGCGCGAGAAGCGCGCCGAGGTCGCCCTGACCTACATCTTCGGTGTGGGACGCACGACCGCACAGAAGGCCCTCGCCGAGACCGGCGTCGACCCGAGCACCCGCGTGAAGGACCTGAACGACGACCAGCTCGTCGCCCTCCGTGACTACCTCGAGGCCAACGTCCAGCTCGAGGGTGACCTCCGCCGCGAGGTGGCCGCCGACATCCGCCGCAAGGTCGAGATCGGCACCTACGAGGGCCTGCGGCACCGCCGCGGTCTCCCGGTCCGCGGTCAGCGCACCAAGACCAACGCCCGGACCCGCAAGGGCCCGAAGCGCACCGTCGCAGGCAAGAAGAAGGCCTGACACACCACGTGTCGCCGCAGCCGGCTTCGGCCGCGCGGTGATCACCACACACCGAAGAGCTTCGTAGGAGAAACATGCCCCCCAAGACCCGCTCCGGCGCCAAGGTGCGCCGCAAGGTCAAGAAGAACGTGGCCGTGGGCCAGGCCCACATCAAGAGCACGTTCAACAACACCATCATCTCGATCACCGACCCCACCGGTGCCGTGATCTCGTGGGCCTCTGCCGGCCAGGTCGGCTTCAAGGGCTCGCGCAAGTCCACCCCGTACGCCGCCCAGATGGCTGCCGAGGCCGCTGCACGTCGCGCCATGGAGCACGGCATGAAGAAGGTCGACGTCTTCGTCAAGGGCCCGGGCTCCGGTCGTGAGACCGCGATCCGCTCCCTGACCGCCGCCGGCCTCGAGGTCGGCGCGATCCAGGACGTCACGCCCAGCCCGCACAACGGTGTCCGCCCGCCCAAGCGCCGTCGCGTCTGAGCAGCAGAGATACGGGAGACAGATAAGACATGGCTCGTTACACCGGCCCCATCACCAAGAAGTCGCGTCGACTCAAGCTCGACCTCGTCGGCGGCGACAAGAACTTCGAGCTCCGTCCCTTCCCGCCCGGCCAGCACGGCCGTCGGCGGATCCAGGAGAAGGAGTACCTCACCCAGCTGCAGGAGAAGCAGCGCGCCCGCTTCACCTACGGCGTCATGGAGAAGCAGTTCGTCCGGTACTACAAGGAGGCGGCCAACCGCCCCGGCCAGACCGGTCACAACCTGCTGACCATCCTCGAGTCGCGCCTCGACAACGTCATCTACCGCGCGGCCTGGCCCGCACGCGTCGTCAGGCCCGCCAGCTCGTCACGCACGGCCACTTCGAGGTCAACGGTGTCCGCACCGACGTCCCGAGCCAGCGCGTCGAGCAGTACGACATCATCACGATCCGCAAGCAGTCGGTGGAGGCCTTCCCCTTCCAGCTCGCGCGTGAGACCTTCGGCGAGCGTCCGGTCCCGGCGTGGCTCCACGTCGTCCCGGGCAGCCTGAAGATCCTCGTGCACCAGCTGCCGACCCGCGAGCAGATCGACACCCAGCTCACCGAGCAGCTGATCGTCGAGCTCTACTCGAAGAACTGATCACCGTCGCTCCTGCTCCCTTCGCCTCGTGCGAAGGGAGCAGGAGCCTCACGGTTGGTGCACGGACAGAGGCGCACCAACCGCCGGCCACCAGACCGGCACCTTCACGAGGCGTCATATAGCGGTCGCCCGTGGGAAGGAAACAGACGTGCTCATCGCACAGCGCCCCAACCTCAGCGAAGAGGTCATCGCCGACAACCGCTCGCGGTTCGTCATCGAGCCCCTCGAGCCCGGCTTCGGCTACACCATCGGCAACTCGCTGCGTCGCACCCTGCTCTCGAGCATCCCGGGTGCCTCCCTCACCTCGATCCGATCGACGGCGTGCTCCACGAGTTCTCCACGGTCCCCGGGGTCAAGGAGGACGTCACCGAGATCATCCTCAACATCAAGTCCCTCGTCGTCTCCTCGGAGAACGACGAGCCGGTCGTGATGTACCTGCGCAAGTCGGGCGCCGGCGCGGTCACCGCTGCCGACATCAACCCCCCGGCCGTGTCGAGGTCCACAACCCGGACCTGCACATCGCGACGCTCAACGACAAGGGCTCCCTCGAGATGGAGCTGACCGTCGAGCGCGGCCGCGGCTACGTCTCCGCGCAGCAGAACAAGACCGGTGACCAGGAGATCGGCCGCATCCCGGTCGACTCCATCTACTCGCCGGTCCTCGCCGTGACCTACAAGGTCGAGGCGACCCGTGTCGAGCAGCGCACCGACTTCGACAAGCTGGTCGTCGACGTCGAGACGAAGAACTCGATCTCCCCGCGGGACGCGCTGGCCTCCGCCGGCAAGACCCTCGTCGAGCTCTTCGGCCTGGCCCGTGAGCTCAACGTCGAGGCCGAGGGCATCGACATGGGCCCCTCGCCGACCGACGCCGCGATCGCCGCCGACCTGGCCCTGCCGATCGAGGACCTGGACCTGACCGTCCGCTCCTACAACTGCCTCAAGCGCGAGGGCATCCACAGCGTGGGTGAGCTCGTGGGCCGCAGCGAGGCCGACCTGCTCGACATCCGCAACTTCGGTGCGAAGTCGATCGACGAGGTCAAGGCCAAGCTGCACGAGATGGGCCTGGCGCTCAAGGACAGCCCTCCCGGCTTCGACCCGACGACCATCCCCGGTTACGGCGAGGACGACTACGACGAGTCCGGCGACGAGGACGCCTCGTTCGCCGAGGACGAGCAGCTCTGACCCACCGCTTCCCGACCTCACCGCTGACGCGGTAGGTCAGAACTTCCAAGGAGAACACCATGCCCACCCCCACCAAGGGTCCCCGTATCGGTGGCGGCCCGGCTCACGAGCGGCTCATCCTCGCGAACCTCGCCACCGCGCTCTTCGAGCACGACCAGATCACGACGACGCAGGCCAAGGCCAAGCGTCTGCGTCCGCTGGCCGAGCGTCTGATCACCTTCGCCAAGCGCGGTGACCTGCACGCCCGCCGCAAGGTCATGACGACCGTCCAGGACAAGAGCGTCGTCCACCGCCTCTTCGTCGAGATCGCGCCCGACATGGCCGAGCGCGAGGGTGGCTACACCCGCATCACGAAGATCGCCCCCCGCAAGGGTGACAACGCCCCGATGTGCGTCATCGAGCTCGTCCGCGAGCCCGTCAACGCCAAGCCGAAGCGCGCCGTCGTCGCCGAGGCCGAGGCCGCCACGAAGCGCTCCGCCCAGGACGAGGCCGCCGAGGCCGAGGCCCCGGTCGAGACCACCGAGGCTGCCGCCGAGGAGACCGCCGCTCCGGCCGCCGTCGCCGACCTGCCCGAGGGTGCCGCCGCGCCCCTCGAGGACGGCGCCGCGCCGAGCGACGACTACACGGTCAAGGGCAACCTCGACTCGATGAAGTACCACGTCGCCGGCTCGCAGTGGTACGACCAGACGGTCGCCGAGGTCTGGTTCAAGACCGCTGACGAGGCCAAGGCGCGGGCTTCGAGCCCGCCGGTGGCGAGGCCAAGCAGCAGGAGTCCGACGAGGCCTGAGCCTGACGGCCGACTGCATGCGAAGGGAGCGCCGCTCACCCCACGGGGTGGGCGGCGCTCCCTTCGTCTTGGCTCGGCGGTGACGTCGGAGGCGTCGCCTACGCTGGCCCGCATGCGGCTGCGACTCGACCTCGCCTACGACGGCACGGACTTCCACGGCTGGGCTGCGCAGCCGGGGCTGCGGACGGTCGAGGAGGAGCTGTCGCGCGGGGTGACGACCGTCCTGCGCCTGCCCGAGCCGGCGCGGCTGACCGTCGCCGGACGCACCGACGCCGGCGTCCACGCTGCCGGTCAGGTCGTGCACGTCGACGTCGAGCCGGCAGAGCTCGAGCGGGCGCGGGGCCACTCCGACCGGCCCGCGGAGGAGGCCCTGGCCACTCGGCTGCGGGGTGTGCTCCCACCCGATGTCGTCGTCCACCGCGTCAGCCGGGCTGCCGAGGGCTTCGACGCGCGCTTCTCCGCGACGAGCCGGCGCTACCGCTACCTCGTCGGTGACGACCCGGCGCGGGTGGACCCCCTTCGTCGTCGTGAGGTGGTCTCGCTCCGCACGCCGCTCGATGTCGACGCGATGAACGCCGCCACGCAGCGCCTGCTGGGCCTGCGGGACTTCGCGGCCTTCTGCAAGAAGCGGGAAGGGGCGACGACCACCCGCACCCTGCTGCGCTACGACTGGACCCGGCGCGACGACGGGCTGCTCGAGGCGACCGTCGTGGCCGACGCCTTCTGCCACTCGATGGTGCGCGCCCTCATCGGGGCCCTCGTGCCGGTGGGCGCTGGTCAGCGGGACGTCGACTTCCCCGCCGAGGTGCTCACGGCCGGCGCCCGCGACCCGCGGGTCAAGGTCATGCCGGCGCACGGGCTGTGCCTCGTCGAGGTGACCTATCCGGCGGACGACGCGCTCGGGGCGCGAGCCGTCGAGGCCCGCGCCCGTCGCGACTGAGTCAGTCGAGCCGCTCGGCGCGGCCGGGGTGGCAGGGGGCCACCAGCGCCAGCCGAGGGTGCCGACGACGTGGTCGGCGCCGACGAACTTCGCGTCGCAGCGACCCGTGGCCCGGCCGCGGCACGCGGCGACGGAGTCGTCGCTGTTGGCGCGGTTGTCGCCGAGGACGAGGTAGGAGCCCTCGGGGACGGTGACGTCGGGGAAGCATCGGGGGGCGGTGCCCCCTTCGCACCCTCCGGCGAAGGGGAGGTCGCGCCGCACGTAGGGCTCGTCGAGGGGCTCGCCGTCGACGAGGACGAGGCCCTGGTCGTCGCAGCAGGAGATCGTCTCGCCCGGCAGGCCGATGACGCGCTTGACCGTGTGCGCGGTGTGGCTGGGCCCGGCGCCGAGGAGGTCGCCGCCGTAGCGGATGACGTCCTTGACCGGGTTGGGCTCGTCGATGCGGTCCGACGCCCACGTCTCGCCGTGACCGAAGACGACGACGTCGCCGCGCTCGAGGTGCTCGCCGTCGACCCCGACGATCTGCGCCATGACCCGGTCGCCGGTCATGAGGGTCGGCTCCATCGACGCCGACGGGATGACGAAGGGGCGCACGAGTGTGTGCGTGACGACGGCGACGACCGCGAAGGCGATGACCAGGCGCAGCAGCACGCCCCACAGCCAGTGCCTCTCGGTGCCCGTCCCGTCTCCGCCCACGCCGTCAGCCTAGGCCGGTCAGCGGGGCAGGGGGGTGAGGGCGACGACGGCGCTCACCCGACGAGCGCCCGGTGTGCCGGCGCCGCGTCGCCGGTAGCGGTCGAGCACCGCGCCCAGCTCGGCCCGCAGCGCCGCGAGCTGGGTCTCGTCGACGAGCACCTCGCGGTCGTCGAGGCCGCACTCCTCCTGCCACACCAGCGGCCACGACACCTGCGCGTCGACCCACCCGTGCATGCGCTGCGTGTGGTGGTCGACGAGGTCGTGGGCGAGCCACAGGGCGTCGGCCAGGTCGTCGGCGTCGTCGATCGTGCTCACGGCCACCGAGGTGTCGACGGCGCGCTCCTCGTCCTCCTCGGCGGCGGCCCACACCCGGGAGCGGCCGTCGCCCAGGCCGGTGTCCTCGAGCAGCCCCGCCTCGGCGAGCACCCGCGAGTGATAGCTCGTCGCACCGGTGTTGGTCCCGAGCGCGCGGGCGAGCTCGGCCGCGGTCGCGGCGCCGTGCAGCCGCAGGTGGGCGAGGATGCGCGAGCGCAGCGGGTGCGCGAGCAGTCGCCAGGCATCGGTCGAAGGGGAGTCGCTCACCTGCCCAGAATCGCACAAGTTTTGTGCAATCTCCGGTCGCGGGATGCCGGGGGAGGCCGCTGGAGGTGGGAGATCCTTGATCTACCAAGGGTTTTGCGGCCGGTGTGCGGATTTCTGCCGCGGGTGCGGTGTCCGTAGAATTGAACCCAGCGGCGCCCCGTCCTCGCGACGTGCGGCGCCTCCCCTTCGCCCCCGCAGGGGCAAGCGAACGACGAGCAGAAGGCATCATCATGCGCACGTACACCCCCAAGGGCGGTGAGATCACCCGTCAGTGGCACGTCATCGACGCCACCGACGTCGTGCTCGGCCGTCTGGCGAGCCAGGCCGCGACGCTGCTGCGCGGCAAGCACAAGACGACCTTCGCCCCCCACGTGGACACCGGCGACTTCGTCATCATCATCAACGCCGACAAGATCGCGCTGACCGGCGCCAAGGCCGAGCAGAAGCGCGCCTACCGTCACTCGGGTCACCCGGGCGGTCTGTCCTCGATGAACTACACCGAGATGCTGGAGAAGCACCCGACGCGCGCCGTCGAGAAGGCCGTGCGCGGCATGCTGCCCCGCAACAGCCTCGGCCGCCAGCAGCTGAGCAAGCTCAAGGTCTACGCCGGTGCCGAGCACCCGCACGCCGCTCAGCAGCCCACCCCCTACACGATCTCCCAGGTCGCGCAGTAAGCGCCGCCCACAAGGAACTGAGGAACCACTGTGGCTGACACCACCGACAACACCGAGGTGCTCGAGGGCGACGAGCCCGAGCTGAGCTCCTACACCTCCGAGTCCGAGGGCCCCGTCGGCACCGACGAGCCCGTGCGCCGCCCCTCCGCGTCGGCCCCCGGCTCGGCCACCGGCCGCCGCAAGCAGGCCATCGCCCGCGTCCGGATCGTCCCGGGCACCGGCGAGTGGAAGGTCAACGGGCGTGCGCTCGAGGACTACTTCCCGAACAAGGTCCACCAGCAGATCGTCAACGAGCCGCTCGTCGCGCTCGAGCTCGACGGCGCCTACGACGTGCTCGTGCGCGTCCACGGCGGTGGCCCCTCCGGCCAGGCCGGTGCCGTCCGTCTCGGCGTCGCCCGCTCGCTCAACGGCGTCGACCCCGAGCTCAACCGCGCCACCCTCAAGAAGGCCGGCTACCTCACCCGTGACGCCCGCGTCCCGGAGCGCAAGAAGGCCGGTCTCAAGAAGGCCCGCAAGGCGCCGCAGTACAGCAAGCGCTGATCCACGGATCACCGCTGGTCTTCGAGACCACGAAGGGCGGTGCTCACCTCACGGTGGGCGCCG
Organism: Janibacter sp. CFPM2_SD2; assembly: GCF_057364645.1. NCBI lineage: Bacteria > Bacillati > Actinomycetota > Actinomycetes > Micrococcales > Intrasporangiaceae > Janibacter > Janibacter sp. CFPM2_SD2. The sequence goes on along the minus strand of NZ_JBNFOF010000089.1, from coordinate 3,164 downwards.
CCCTTCGTCATACCCGCTCCGGTCGTCGAGGTGCGAGGAACGAGCCTCGAGACGCCCCGGCTAGACCGTCAGCGGTCGCCCGGCGCGCATCTCCGCCACGAGCGAGCGGGTGACCTCGACGAGGTCGCCGCCGTGGGCGTCGGCCGCGGCCAGCTGGCGCTGGTAGCTCGCGCCGCGGCGGATGATCTCCTCGACGCCGGCGAGCTCGGTCTCGCAGCCCAGGCGGCGGGCGATCGGGGAGAGCCGCTCGAGCAGGTCGTGCAGCTCGTCGGTGACGAGCCGCTCGCGGTTGCGCGAGTCGAGGATGATGATCGCGTCCATGCCGTAGCGCGCGGTGCGCCACTTGTTCTCCTGCACGTGCCACGGCGGCAGCGTCGGGATCGTGCCGCCGTCGGTGAGCCGGTCGTCGAGGTGGACGAGCAGGCACTGCGTCAGGGCCGTGAGGGCCGCGATCTCGTGGAGGGTCGGCACGCCGTCGCACACCCGCACCTCGAGCGTGCCCAGGTGCGGGGCCGGGCGCAGGTCCCAGCGCACCTCCTTGAGCTCGTCGATGACGCCGGTGACGAGCAGGTCGTCGACATAGCGCTCGTACTCGGCCCAGGTGTCGAACTGGAAGGGCAGCCCGGCCGTCGGCAGCTGCTGGAAGAGCAGCGCGCGGTTGCTCGCGTAGTCGGTCGGCACCCCGCCCCACCAGGGGGAGGAGGCGGACAGCGCCTGCAGGTGCGGGGCATAGGTGAGCATGCCGCCGAGCAGCGGCAGGACCTTGTCGCGGTGGGTGACGCCGACGTGGGTGTGCACGCCGTAGATGACCATCTGCCGGCCCCACCAGCGGGTGCGGTCGATGAGCGTGGCATAGCGCTCCCCTTCGCTCACCTGCTGCGACTCCCAGCGGGCGAAGGGGTGGGTGCCGGCGCTGATGAGCTCCAGCCCGAGCCCGTCGGTCACCCCGCGCAACCTCGCGAGGCTGTCGGAGAGGTCGGCGACGACCTCGGGGACGTCGTGGCAGATGCCGGTGACGAGCTCGACGGTGTTGGTGAGCAGCTCGCGGTGCACCTTGGGCGCGAGGCCGTCCTCGGCGGCGAGCGGCTCGACGACGCTGTCGGCGAGCGGGACGAGGTCGAGGGTCTCCCGGTCGACGAGGGCGATCTCCCACTCGACCCCGAGGGTGGGGCCGTCTGACGGGGTGAACTCGATCATGAGGGCCTCTCGACGTCGCACCTACGGTCTCCCAGCCTAACCAGCGGGTATCGTCGCACGAGCCCGTCTCTCGTGTGTCATGCGACGGGCCCCCCACGGAAGGTTCAGCACGCACATGTCCCGACTCTTCGGCACCGACGGTGTTCGCGGCCTCGCCAACGGCGAGGTCATCACCGCAGACCTCGCCCTCTCGCTCGCCCAGGCCGCCGCCCGCGTCCTGCGTGACCCCGAGGGCCTGCAGGGCCACCGCCCCGTGGCGGTCGTCGGCCGCGACCCGCGCGCCTCGGGCGAGTTCCTCTCCGCCGCGGTCGTCGCCGGGCTCGCGAGCAGCGGCATCGACGTCCTCGACGCGGGTGTGGTGCCGACGCCGGCCGTCGCCTTCCTCACCGCCGAGGTGCACGCCGACTTCGGCGTCATGCTCTCGGCATCGCACAACGCCATGCCGGACAACGGCATCAAGTTCTTCGCGAAGGGGGGCCACAAGCTCCCCGACGCCGTCGAGGACGCCATCGAGGCGGCTCTCGACGACACCCCCGACCGGCCCACCGGCATCGACGTCGGTCGGGTCACCCCGATGGAGGACGCCGGCGCCCGCTACGTGCGGCACCTGCTCGACGCGGTCGAGCAGCGCCTCGACGGCCTGACGATCGTCCTCGACTGCGCCCACGGCGCGGCGAGCCAGGTCTCGCCCGAGGCCTTCCGCCTCGCCGGCGCCGAGGTGCACGTCATCGGGGCCGCCCGGACGGGCTCAACATCAACGACGGCGTCGGCTCGACGCACATCGAGGGCCTGCGCGCCGCGGTCGTCGAGCACGGCGCCGACCTCGGCATCGCGCACGACGGCGACGCCGACCGTTGCCTGGCCGTCGACGCCACGGGCAACGAGGTGGACGGCGACCAGATCATGGCGATCCTCGCGCTGGCGCTCAAGGAGCACGGCGAGCTCGCGCAGGACACCCTCGTCGCGACGGTCATGAGCAACCTCGGTCTCATCCGGGCGATGGAGGCCGCCGGCATCCACGTCGTGCAGGCCGGCGTCGGCGATCGCTACGTCCTCGAGGAGATGCGCAAGGGCGGCTACTCCCTCGGTGGCGAGCAGTCCGGCCACGTCATCCTCCAGGAGCACGCGACGACCGGAGACGGGGTCCTCACCGGCCTCATGCTCGCGGCGCGGGTCGCCGAGACCGGCCGCTCGATGGCCGAGCTCGCCGGTGCGATGACCCGGATGCCGCAGGTGCTCATCAACGTCAAGGGCGTCGACAAGCACCGCGTCGACGGCGACGAGGGCGTGCGGGCCGCGGTCGCCGAGACCGAGGCCGCGCTCGCCGACGAGGGCCGCGTCCTGCTGCGCAAGTCCGGCACCGAGCCGGTCGTGCGCGTCATGGTCGAGGCCGCCACCCACGAGCGGGCCCAGGAATCCGCCGAGCGCCTGTCCGTCGTCGTCAAGGAGCGCCTGGCCCTCTGACGCCGCCCCCTAACTCCGCAAACCCTAGGGTCCTGCAGGTCCAACCCTGCAAACCCTAGGGTTTTGCAGGGTCAGACGGCGGGGGAGTCGAAGAAGGTCCGGCGGGTCAGGGCCCGGCCGGTCTCGTCGAGCACCCAGAAGTCGGCGAAGCCGACGCTCGCGGCGCTGCCGTCCTTGAGCGTGCCGACGAAGCGACCGTGGACGGCGACGCGACGCCCCTGCGTGACGACCTCGTCGAGCTCGTGCCGGCCGTCGGCGATGACCCGCTCGCCGGCGTAGAAGTCGGTCAGGGTCGCGTGCCCGACCATCGGCGGGTAGCCCGGCCGGTGGTAGACGGCCTCCGCCGCGAAGCACCCCACGACACCGGGCACGTCACCCGCGTCGACGAGTGCGTAGTAGCGCTGCACCGCCTCCTGCGGGTCGCGCGGCACCTCGGTGCCCGGCTCCGTGCCCGCGCCGCCGATCATCGCGGCACCGTGCGCCCGAGCGCGGCGCTCCGCGCG
>NZ_JBNFOF010000088.1:0-11611 GCF_057364645.1 Janibacter sp. CFPM2_SD2 | reverse complement strand
GGAGGTCGGCTCCTGGGGCGCGTCGGCGGGCTCGGCCGGGGCAGCCGGGGGCGGGCTGCAGCTCGGTCACCGCGGCGCGGGCTGCCCGTCGCAGCCGGTGGGTGAAGGCAGGGGTCTTCGACGGTCGGCTCACGAGCGGTCAGTCTTCCATGTCGGTACCGGGAACGCCGAAGGGCGCCACCGTGTCGGTGGCGCCCTTCGGACGAGGCTCTGGTGGCCAGGGGCGGGGTCGAACCGCCGACCTTCCGATTTTCAGTCGGACGCTCGTACCAACTGAGCTACCTGGCCGAGCCGGTCCGAACCGGACCAGCGAGCGACCCTGACGGGACTCGAACCCGCGACCTCCGCCGTGACAGGGCGGCGCGCTAACCAACTGCGCTACAGGGCCTTGGTGTGCAAGGCACGTGCACGATACATCTGTGCGTGACTCCGCAAAACCCTAGGGTCTTGCGAGGTTGTATCCCCAACGGGATTCGAACCCGTGCTACCGCCGTGAAAGGGCGGGGTCCTAGGCCGCTAGACGATGGGGACCCGTCTCCGAAGACCCCTCGCTACGCAGCAGGCAGCACCCGAATCCGTCGAGGACTCGGAAAGCATACGCAGACACATCCCGGATCGCCAAAACGAGTCAGGCGGGGGCCGCCCAGGCCCGCACCCGCTCCGCGTCCCACGTCGTGATGATGCGGTCCAGCGGGACCCCGAGACGCTCCGCGCGCTCGGCGCCGTAGGCCTTCATCTCCAGCTGTCCGGGGGCGTGCGCGTCGGAGTCGACGGCGAAGAGGCAGCCGATCTCGAGGGCGAGCTCGATGAGCTCGTCCGGGGGGTCGCAGCGCTCGGGGCGGGAGTTGATCTCCACGGCGACGTCGTGCTCGGCGCAGGCCTCGAAGACGGCGCGGGCGTCGAAGTCGCTCTGCGGCCGCGTGCCGCGCGATCCGGTGACGAGCCGACCGGTGCAGTGGCCGAGCACGTTGACCCGGGGGTTGCTCACGGCCGCGACCATGCGGCGGGTCATCGGCCCCTTGGCCATCTTGAGCTTCGAGTGGACGGAGGCGGTGACGAGGTCGAGCCGGCCGAGCATCTCGGGTGTCTGGTCGAGCTCGCCGTCGTCGAGGATGTCGACCTCGATGCCCGACATGACGGTGAAGGCGTCGCCGAGGGAGTCGTCGATCGCCGCGAGGAGCTGCAGCTGCTGGCCGAGGCGCTGCGGTGACAGGCCGTTGGCGATCCGCAGCCGCGGGGAGTGGTCGGTGAGCACCATCCACTCCTGACCCAGCTCGACGGCGGTGAGCACCATCTCGTCGATCGGGCTGCCGCCGTCGGACCAGTCGGAGTGCAGGTGGCAGTCGCCGATGATCGCGGCGGCGTAGTCCTCGCCGCCCTCGACGAGCGGGCCGCCGTGCTCCTCCTGCTGGCGGACGAGGTAGTCGGGCAGCTCGCCGCGCACGGCCTGCTCGATGACGCCCGCGGTCGAGCTGCCGATGCCCTTGAGCTCGGTGATGGTGCCGTCCTCGACCCGCTGGCGGACCTCCCCTTCGTCGAGGTCGCGCAGGACCGCCACGGCCCCGCGGAAGGCCTCGACCCGCCGGCTGTGCTGCCGGGAGCGCTCGAGGAGGAAGCCGACGCGGCGCAGCGCCTCGACGGGGTCGACGGGCGCCTGCAGCGGCTCGAGGGATCTCACGACATCACCAGGAGGTGTGCAGCGGTCGACCCTCGGCGAAGCCCGCCGTCGACTGGAGGCCGACGAGCGCGCGCTCGCGGAACTCCTCGAGCGAGGTGGCGCCCGCATAGGTGCACGAGCTGCGCACGCCGCCGATGATCTCGTCGATGACGTCCTCGACGCCGGGGCCGGCCGGGTCGATGTACATCCGCGAGTTGGAGATGCCCTCCTCGAAGAGGCCCTTGCGGGCACGGTCGAAGGGGGAGTCGCTCGCCGTGCGGTTCTGCACCGCCCGCGCGGAGGCCATGCCGAAGGACTCCTTGTAGCTGCGCCCGTCGGGGTCGGTGACGAGGTCTCCGGGGGACTCGAGGGTCCCGGCGAACCACGAGCCGATCATGACGTTGCTCGCTCCGGCGGCCAGCGCGAGGGCGACGTCGCGCGGGTGGCGGACCCCGCCGTCGGCCCACACGTGCTTGCCGAGCTCACGGGCGGCGGCCGCGCACTCGAGCACCGCGGAGAACTGCGGGCGGCCCACGGCGGTCATCATCCGGGTCGTGCACATCGCGCCCGGGCCGACGCCGACCTTGACGATGTCGGCGCCCGCCTCGATGAGCTCGCGGGTCCCGTCGGCCGAGACGATGTTGCCCGCGACGACCGGGACCTGCGGGTCGAGGGCGCGGACGGCGGCCAGGGCGTCGAGCATCTTGGCCTGGTGCCCGTGGGCGGTGTCGACGACGAGGACGTCGGCGCCGGCGTCGAGCAGGGCAGCGGCCTTGCCGCCGACGTCGCCGTTGATGCCGACCGCTGCGGCGATCCGCAGCCGGCCCTGTGCGTCGACGGCGGGGGAGTACATGCTCGCGCGCACGGCGCCCTTGCGCGTCTGGATGCCGACGAGGCGGCCGTCGGCGTCGACGACCGGGGCCACGCGGCGACGGGACCGGTGCAGCTGCTCGTAGGCGGCGCGCGGGTCGGCGTCGGCCGGCAGGGTCATCGGGTCGGGCGACATGACGTCGCGGACCTGGGTGAAGCGGTCGACCCGGTCGAGGTCGCGCTCGGTGACGACGCCGACGGGGCGGCCGTCCTCGACGACGATGCCGGCGCCGTGGGCCCGCTTGCTGATGAGGGCCAGCGCCTCCCCGGCGGTCGCGCTCGGCTCGAGCGTGATCGGGGTGTCGTGGACGAGGTCGCGGCTCTTGACGAAGGAGATGACGTCGGCGACGACGTCGACGGGGATGTCCTGGGGGATGACCGTCAGGCCGCCGCGGCGGGCGGTCGTCTCGGCCATGCGGCGGCCGGCGATAGCGGTCATGTTGGCGACGACGAGCGGGATCGTCGTCCCGGTCCCGTCGGTGGTCGTCAGGTCGACCTCGTGGCGGCTGGCGATCTCGCTGCGCCGCGGCACCATGAAGACGTCGTCGTACGTCAGGTCGAACTGGGGCATCAGGCCGTTGAGGAACTCCACGGGAGTCCAGTGTAAGGCGCTCGATGGGACATCATCGGGGCGTGAGCTTTCTCCAGGAGTCCCCGGCCGACGAGCGGCGCCGAACGGGTCTGCGCCGCATGCGCACCGTCGCCACCGGCCTGCTCGTCCTCGCTGCCGTCGTCTTCGTCGCCACCCTGCGCCTCGACCACGACGGGGTGTGGGGCTTCGTCAACACGGCCGCCGAGGCGGCCATGGTCGGTGCACTCGCCGACTGGTTCGCCGTGACGGCGCTCTTCCGTCACCCGCTCGGGGTGCCGGTGCCGCACACCGCGCTCGTCAAGAAGCGCAAGGACGAGCTGGGGCGCAGCCTGCAGGAGTTCGTGACCGAGAACTTCCTCACCGAGGAGATCGCCCGCGACCGGCTCGCCGCCGCACACGTCGCCGAGCGTGTGGGCACCTGGCTCGGCGAGCCGGCGCACCGCGAGCGGGTGCTCACCGAGGTCACCCGCGGCGGCGCCCGGGCCCTCGAGCGGGTCGCCGACGACGACGTCCACGACTTCCTCGAGCAGCTACTCCTGCCGCGACTGGCCCAGGAGCCGATCAGCCCGATCCTCGGCTCCCTCCTCGAGGGGGTCGTCGAGGGCGGCAACCACACCGGGCTCGTCGACCTCGGCCTCGACGAGGTGCGGCGCTGGCTCGACGACAACCCCGACCTCTTCAAGCAGGTCGTCGGCGACCGCGCCCCGTGGTGGACCCCCGAGTGGGTCGACGACAAGGTCATCGACTGGACCTATCGCCAGGCGCTCGGGTGGCTCGCCGAGATGCGCACCGACGTGCGTCACCCGGCGCGCACCGCTCTCGACGACCTGCTCCGGCGTCTCGCGGCCGACCTGCAGCACGACCCCGACGTCATGGCGAGCGCCGAGTCGCTCAAGGAGCGCCTGCTCGCGCACCCGCAGGTGCCGACGAGCGCGGTCGCGGTGTGGCAGTCGCTGCGCGCCTCGCTCCTGGGCGCGATGGCCGACCGGGACTCCTACTTCTGGGCACGCGGCGACGAGCTGCTCACGCACCTCGGTGACCACCTTGCGCACGACGAGGCGTGGCAGGAGCGTCTGGAGCAGCACCTCGGCGAGATCGTCGCCTTCTTCGTCAACACCTATGGCGACGAGCTCGCCGAGGTCATCTCGGTGACCGTCGAGCGGTGGGACGCCGACGAGGCGAGCGAGCGGATCGAGCTCTTCGTCGGGCGCGACCTGCAGTTCATCCGCATCAACGGCACCGTCGTCGGCGCGCTCGCCGGTCTGGCGATCCACACGGTCGCCGTGCTCATCGCCTGAGCTCCCGCAGCCGAGTTGATGTGTCTCGGTGCGCTGGGGCTCACCCTCATACATCGACCCGTCGCTCAGCGCAGCGGGTCGAAGGGGGTCAGCTCCGCCGCCGGGCGACCGGTGACCATCGCCTCCGCGAGCAGGCGTCCCGTGGCCGGGCCGAGGGTGATGCCCCACATGCCGTGGCCGCCGGCGACGCTCACCCGCGGCGAGCTCGTCACGCCGATGAGTGGCAGCCCGTCGGAGGTGCACGGGCGCGAGCCGACCCACTCGTCCTGCCGGTCGTCGAGGTCGACGCCGGTGAGGTAGGGGCGGGCCGCGTCGACGATCGCGGTGATCCGCCGGGGGTCGAGGGCGGCCTCGGGCTTGCGGAACTCCATCATCCCGGCGACCCGGAGCCGGTCGCCCAGGGGCGTGCAGGCCACGCGCTGCGCGGGCAGGTAGACCGGGCCCTGCGGGGTGTGGTCGATCGGAACGCTGAAGCTGTAGCCGCGGCCCGCCTGGACGTGCATCCTGACGCCGAAGGGGCGGGCCAGGTGGTCCAGCCAGGTGCCCGTGGCGACGACGACCCGGTCGAAGCGCTCGTCGCCGCCACCACGGACGGCGAGGCGCACCCCCTTCGTCTCGTCGGTGATGCCGGTGACCTCGCTGCCCTCGCGGATCTTGCCGCCGCGCGCCCGCACCGAGTCGGCGAGCGCTGCGACGTACTCGCCGGGATTGAGATAGCGCTGGCCGAGCAGCCGGATGCCGGCCCCGATCCGGTCGGAGAAGGTCGGCTCGGCGGCCCGGACCTCGTCGCCGCTCAGCTCCTCGAAGCCGACGTCCTGCCCGGAGGCGGCGATGTGCTCCAGCTCGGTGAGCAGGAACTCGGTCTGTTCCTTGGTCTCGTAGCCAGCGATGAACGAACGGGCCTCTCGCGCAGGGGCGCTCACGCCCCCGGCGGCGAGGTCGTCGAAGGCGCTGATCGCGTGACCGTTGATCGGCACGAGGGCGCGCATCGACAGGCTCCAGCGGCGCATCGTGCTGTTGCGGGTGAAGGCCGCGAGGAAGCGCAGCAGCCGCGGGTCGGCCGTCACCGGCACGTAGACCGGGGACGCGGGGGAGATGACCGCCTTGATCCCGTAGGAGAGGACGGCCGGGTCCGGCAGCGGCGTCGAGATGCCGGGGGTGATCCAGCCGGCATTGCCCCACGAGGAGCCGGCGGCGACGCCGTCACGGTCGAGGACCTCGACCTCGACGCCGTGCTCCTGCAGGAACCAGGCGGTGGACAGTCCGACCATGCCGGCGCCGATGACGGCGACCTTCTTCGGCGCGGGATCCAGGGTGCTCATCGCGTCCTCTCGGGCTCGGCCCGCAGGGTCTCCGCAGGCATCAGGCCACTGTGCCCCAGATCACGTGCGCGGGCAAAGTCCCCCGAGATGCCGGGCCTCCCGACCTCGTCCGGCCACCCGTTGACAGGTCCGCGACCCTCTCCTAGTGTGCGGGGCCAGAGTTGAATCTGAACCCAGATTCACAAATTCTCAACGAGGAGAAGCTCGATGGCCGCTGCATTGTCGACGCGTACGACCCGCCTGTTCGCCGTGACCGCCAGTGGGGTGCTCGTCGCAGCCCTCGCCGCGTGCGGGGGCTCCGGGAGCGGGGGCTCCGGAGACGGGGACACGATCACCATCGGTTACTCGGCCGGGATCAGCGGGGGCGCCGCGGAGTACGGCCTCAACGTGCAAAACGGCCTGCAGATGGCCATCGACCAGCTCAACGACGAGGGCGTCGAGGTCGACGGCAAGAAGTACACGATCAAGCTCGAGAGCCTCGACGACCAGTACCAGCCCGGCACGACGGGGACGAATGCCCAGCGCCTCGTCCAGAAGGACGGCGCGGTCGTCGTCTTCGTCCCGCACGCCGGCGGGATCAAGGCGGCCCAGGAGCTGAACTCCGGCCGCAGCGAGTTCCTCATCGGCGCCTACAGCTCCGACCCGGCGATCGTCGAGAGCGACAACCCGCTCACCGTGATGATCCCGCCGTCCTTCACCAGCTACATCCAGCCCTTCATCGAGCACGTCGACACCAAGGGCAAGGGCAAGCTCGGCCTCCTCGCGACCTCCAGCGAGTTCGGCCAGGAGTGGACCACCCACATGACGAAGGCATGGAAGGACGCCGGCGGCACGGTGCAGGCCAACAACAACATCAACTACGGCACGGTCTCCGACTTCGCCGGCCCGGTCGCCAAGACCCTCTCCGGCAAGCCGGACGTCATCATGGTCGGCGGGCCCTCCCAGCCGACCGCCCTGATCATCGAAGAGGCCCGCAAGCAGGGCTTCGACGGCTCCTTCATGATCCTCGACCAGGCGAAGTACGAGGAGATGGAGGAGTTCACCGACCCCGACAACCTCGACAACTCCGTCGGCATCGCGCCGCTCACGGAGTTCGACGGGACCGAGAAGTTCATCGCCGACTACCAGAAGAAGTTCGACTCGAAGAAGCCGGTCAACGCCGACATCGCCCTCAACTACCAGGCGCTGCCGATCTTCATCAAGGCCATGGAGCTGTCGGGGAGCGTCGACGACCCGAAGGCGATCCGCGAGGCGATGGGCGAGGCCGTCGAGGAGGTCGACCCCAGGTACCAGGTCGCCTTCGCGCCCAACCGGATCACCGACTCCGGGCACCTCGTCGCCGACGACCTCAAGGCCGCCCAGCGCACGGAGGACGGGACGTACGAGTCCTTCGAGATCGAGCAGCCGACGGAATGAGGTCGGGACCGCAGGCACCGCGCCGGCACAGGGGTCTGACATGACGCTCTTCCTGCAGCAGCTGATCAACGGTCTCGCTCTCGGTGGCATCTACTGCCTCGCCGCCGTCGGCCTGACCCTCGTCTTCGGGGTCCTGGGCTTCCCCAACCTCGCCCACGGCGCCATCTACATGCTCGGCGGCTACGTGACCTACTCGATGATGGTCGACGTCGGTCTGCCCTATGTCGCGGCGATCGTGTGCGCGGCACTCGTCCTGGCCGTCATCGGGGTCGTCTTCGAGCGGCTCGTCTTCCACCCGCTGCGCACAGCGCCGCACACGCACCACATGATCGCCACGGTCGGGGTGATGTTCTTCGTCATCTCCGTCGTGCAGGAGGTGTGGGGCACCGGCTTCCTGCGGATGGAGTCGCCCTTCAGCGGTCGGGTCGGGCTCCTCGGGGCGGAGATCTCGGCCCAGCGGGTCCTGATCATCGTCACGGCCGTCGTCGTGCTCCTGGCCCTGACGTGGTTCCTCAAGCGCTCGGTCCACGGCCAGGCGATCGAGGCCGTCGAGCAGGACCGCACCGGTGCCGCGCTCGTCGGGATCAACCCCGGCGTGGTCTCGATGGTCACCTTCGCGGTGTCCTTCGCCCTCGTTGCCATCTCGGCCGGCCTGGTCGCCCCGATCCAGCTGCTCTCGCCCGGGATGGGGGAGTCGCTCAACCTCATCGTCTTCGCGATCATCATCCTCGGCGGGCTCGGCTCGCTGCCCGGGGCGATCCTCGGCGGCTTCCTCATCGCCCTCGCCGAGGTCATGGCCTCGACCTACATCTCGGTGGGGGCGGGTGAGGCGGCGATCTTCGTCGTCCTCATGGGCGTGCTGGCCCTCAAGCCGACAGGACTCTTCGGGACGGTGGCCCAGCGATGACGACCTCCTTCAACCCGCGACTCCTCGGCGTCGGGATCGTCGCCCTCGCACTGGTGGCCACCCCCTTCGTCCTGAGCGGACAGCCCTATCTGGTGCGCATCGTCACCACGGCCCTCATCTACGCCATCGCGGCCTACGGGATGAACATCATCCTCGGGCTCACCGGCCAGCTGTCGCTGGCCCACGGCGCCTTCTTCGGGATCGGGGCCTACGTCGTCGGCCTGCTGACGACGGACCGCGACTGGAGCTTCTGGGCCAGCTTCGCCCTCGCGATCCTCGTGACCACGGCCCTCGGCTACGTCTCCGGGCTCATCGCGTTGCGGACCCAGGGGTCCTACTTCGCGATCTTCACGATGGCGCTCGGCTTCCTCGTCTTCATCGTCATCACGCGCTGGGAGACCGTGACCCACGCGCACTCCGGGGTGAGCGGCGTGAAGTTCCCCGAGAACATCGGGCCGATCGACTTCACCCAAGAGACGACGATGTACTTCTTCGTCCTCGTCGTGCTCGCACTCGCGATCTACACCACCCACGCCCTGCTCACCTCGCCCGCGGGACGCTCGCTCGTCGCGATCCGCACCTCCGAGGACCTCGCGAAGTCCATCGGTGTCAACGTCGCGGTGAGCAAGCAGCTCGCCTTCACGGCCTCGGCCGGCATCGCCGGGCTGGCGGGCGGGCTCTTCGCCTCCTTCACCGGATTCATCGGGCCGGACTCCGCGGCGATCGACCTGACCTTCCAGTTCCTGCTCTTCCTGCTCATCGGCGGGATGGGGACGGTCATGGGGCCGCTCGTCGGCAGCCTGCTCGTCGCCTTCCTCTTCGAGATGCTGCAGGACCTGGAGTCCTACCGCTTCATCGTCCTCGGGCCGATCATCGTGCTCCTCGTGATCTTCGCGCCCAAGGGGATCGTCGGCTACCTCAACGCGCTGCTCTCCCGGCGCCGCTCCCGACCACCGACGGATCCGACCGGTGCCGACGTGGCCGCCCACCGTGACGTCGAGGAGGTGCACTGATGCTGCTGCAGGTGCGTGATCTCAGCAAGCGCTTCGGCGGGCTCGACGCCGTCAAGGACGTCAGCTTCGACGTGCCGGAGGGGCAGGTCACCGCGATCATCGGCCCCAACGGCGCCGGCAAGTCGACCCTCTTCAACCTCCTCGCGGGCTTCTACCGCCCGACGTCGGGGTCGGTGACCTTCGACGGGACGGACATCACGGGGATGAAGCCGCACCAGACCGTGCGGCAGGGCATCGCCCGAACCTTCCAGACGACGCACCTCTTCGACGGGGCGAGCGTGCTGGACAACGTCCTGGCCGCCTGCGTCGTGCGGACCCGCTCGACCGCCCTCGACGCCGTGCTGCGCACCCCGCGGCACCGCCGCGACGAGCGCAAGAGCCACGAGAAGGCGATGCGGGTGCTCGACTTCGTCGGCGCCGCGCACCTGCGCGACGAGACCGCGACGACCCTCCCGCAGGAGACCCAGAAGCGGGTCTCGCTCGCGCTCGCGCTGGCCACCGAACCCCGGCTGCTCCTGCTCGACGAACCCGCTGCGGGGACGACCGACGAGGAGACGGAGGGCTTCGGCGAGCTCATCCGGAGAGTCGTCGCCGACGGGACGACGGTCTGCCTCGTCGAGCACAAGATGTCGATGATCATGAACCTCGCCGACCAGATCGTCGTCCTCGACCACGGGCAGCGGATCGCGCTCGGGACGCCCGAGCAGATCAGGACCGACCCGCTCGTCATCGAGGCATACCTCGGCGCGGGCGCAGACCAGCAGGGAGCCACGCCATGATGACCATCTCCGGCCTGGGGGCCGGCTACGACGCGGTCGACGTCCTGCACGCGGTCGACATCACGGCCGCCGCTGGCGAGCTCACCGTGATCCTCGGGGCCAACGGGTCGGGCAAGTCGACGCTCTTCCGCGCCGTGAGCGGCGTCATCCGTGCCCGGTCCGGCACGGTGGAGTTCGACGGCGCCGACGTGACGCGGGCGAGCACCGCGGCCCTCGTGCGCCGGGGGCTGGCCCACTGCCCGGAGGGGCGTCACCTCTTCCCGCGGATGTCGGTCGAGAAGAACCTCGTCCTCGGTGCCTACGTCGGTCGCCGCGACAAGGCCCGCACGCGCGAGCTCCTCGACCGGACCTTCCAGCTCTTCCCGATCCTCAAGGACAAGGCCGGGCAGAGTGCGGGGTCCCTCTCGGGCGGCCAGCAGCAGATGGTCGCCATCGGGCGCGCGCTCATGTCCGACCCCAAGATGCTCATCCTCGACGAGCCGTCGATGGGCCTGGCCCCGCTCGTGACCCAGCAGGTCTTCGACGCCATCGTCGACATCAACCGGGAGGGGATCGGCGTCGTGCTGGCGGAGCAGAATGCCCGCTCCGCGCTGCGGATCGCGTCCTACGGCTACGTGCTGGCGGAGGGGCGGGTGGTCCTCTCCGGTCCGGCGGCGCAGCTGACCGACGACCCGGCGGTGCAGAGCGCCTACCTCGGCGTCTGACGGGGCGAAGGGGGCCGACCGACCGTCGTCGTCGGACAACTACTCTGTGTCTGCCGGGCCTCTAGCTCAACCGGTCAGAGCTGCGGACTTTTAATCCGTAGGTTGTGGGTTCGAGTCCCACGGGGCCCACTCGGACCAGCACACCAGGAGCGCCCCATGACCGCACCCGTCGCCCTCGTCTCCCGGGCCATGGGGCTGCCCCGCTCATGACCGATGCCCTCCTGCTCGATGTGGTCCTCGTGCTCGCGCTCGTCCTCTACGCCGCCGGGATGTGGCGCGCCGGGATCGTCGCCGGGGCGCTGGCCATCGCCGGCCTGCTCGGTGGCGGGCTGCTCGCCCTCTGGGGGCTGCCGCTCGTGCTCGACCGCTGGCAGCCCGCGGCCGGCGTACCCGACGGTCCGGGTGCTCGTCGTCATCATCGGCAGCTTCCTCGCCGCCGTTGGCCGGCCAGCAGGTCGGGGCCGCCCTCGGGGGCCCGCTGGGCGCTCTCGTCTGAGCAGCCGCCCGGCACGCGTCGTCGACTCCGCGCTGGGTGCGGTGGGCGCCGTCGTCGTCGGTGCAGGGCTCGTCTGGCTCGGCGCCGGGGCGGTCGTCGGCAGCCTCCAGTCCACCCCGCGGGCGGTCGCCGACTCGCGGGTCCTGCAGGGCATCGACGGGGTGATGCCGGCCAGCGCCGAGCAGGTCATCAGCGGTGCCTACCGCTCGCTCGACAGCGGCTTCCCCCGGGTCTTCGCCGGCGTGCAGCCCGAGCGCATCCGCCCCGGTCGAGGCCCCCGAGCCGGGCACGACGCAGGGCCGGGGCATCGCCGCCGCCGGCCAGTCGGTCGTCAAGGTCATGGGCGGGGCCTGTGGCGGCACCCAGACCGGCAGCGGCTGGGTCGTCGCCGACCAGCGGATCGTCACCAACGCGCACGTCGTCGCCGGGGTCGACCACCCCGTCGTCCAGGTGGGCGGCACCGGCCGCACCCACGCCGCCACGACCGTTGCCTTCGACCCGCTGCGCGACGTCGCGGTCCTCGCCTGCCCGACCTCACCGCGCCCGCCCTGCCCACC